>SXIK01000178.1 GCA_005772855.1 Planctomycetia bacterium
AGGCGCACCCGGACGTCTTCAACACCTTGCTACAGCTCCTCGACGATGGCCGGCTCACCGACAATCAAGGCCGGACAGTCGATTTCAAGAACACCGTCGTCATCATGACTTCAAATGTGGGAAGCACGCAGATCATGGAAGGCGTGACCCCCAAGGGCGTCCTGCCCGAGAGCGTCCGTTCCGATGTTCTGGGCCAGCTTCGATCGCTGTTCCGGCCTGAATTCTTGAACCGAGTTGACGAGATCGTGCTCTTCACGCCGCTCACCCCGAGCGAGGTTGAGAAGATCGTCGCCATCCAGCTCAAGAGCCTTCGCTCGAGGTTGGAAGAACGCCGGGTCGGATTCGAGCTGGACCCCGACGCCGTGCACTACATTGCAAAGGCGGCCTATGACCCTGTCTTCGGCGCTCGCCCGGTGAAGCGCTACCTGCAGAAGCACGTCGAGACCGAACTGGGGCGCAGGATCATCCAGGGCAAGATCCCCGACGGTGCCAGGGTGCGTCTGGTCGTCAAGGGGGATGAGCTCGACTTCGAGGTGACCCAGCCTCCGGGTGAAGACCCCGCGCCGGCGCCTCGCAAGGCAGGGGCGGGGGCTCGTGGGTAAGGCGCCAGGATTACGGCGTCACACCGGCTCCCTTCATGGACCGCACGAACAAAGATGAGCTCGTGGTTGCCTCACGACGCAGGCAGCTTTCCATTGCGATCCTCGCACTGGTTTCGACTGCGGCGCACCTTGTCCTCAGATTCCTCATCCGAGCCGAGGGCACGGTTTTCGGGAAGCCCCTCCACGACTTGCCCCTCATCATCGCGCTGTTCCTCGGCGGCACGCCCCTGGTTTACGACCTGCTCAGGAAGGCCCTGAGGGCTGAGTTCGGCTCCGATCTCCTCGCCGGGCTTGCGATCGTGACCTCCGTCCTCCTGGAGGAGTACCTCGCGGGAACGCTGGTGGTTCTCATGCTCTCCGGGGGCGAGACTCTCGAGGCTTACGCAGTGCGAAGCGCCTCCTCGGTCCTGGAGGCGCTGGCGAGGCGCATGCCCTCGTCGGCGCACCGCAAGGTCGACGGAACCGTTGCTGACGTGTCTCTCGATCAGGTGGGAGTCAATGACACACTGGTCGTCTTTCCTCACGAGATCTGCCCGGTGGACGGCACCGTACTGGAGGGCCACGGCGTCATGGACGAGTCCTACCTCACTGGAGAGCCTTACTCCATGTCCAAGACTCCCGGCTCGACGGTACTCTCCGGGGCGATCAATGGGGACACAGCGCTTGTAATTCGGGCCGACAAGCTCGCGATCGACTCGCGCTACGCAAAGATCCTGCAGGTCATGCGCGTGTCGGCGCAGCGGCGGCCACGGTTGCGTCGGCTTGCCGACCGGCTCGGGGCCATCTACACCCCCGTGGCGGTCGGAATCGCGATCGTGGCGTGGGCCCTGAGTGGAGAGACGACTCGGTTTCTCGCCGTACTGGTGGTCGCGACCCCCTGTCCCCTTCTCATCGCGATCCCTGTCGCGATCATTGGCTCCATCTCGCTCGCGGCGCGCCGAGGGATCATCGTGAAGGATCCAGCGGTGCTTGAGACGATCGACACCTGCCGAGTCGCGATTTTCGACAAGACGGGAACACTTACCTACGGCCAGCCAAGGCTGACCGAGACGCTGCCGGGGCCAGGTTTCACGGAGCGAGAGGTGGTGAAGCTTGTGGCGAGCCTCGAGCGCTACTCCAAGCATCCGCTGGCCGGAGCGGTGGTCGAGGCCGCGAGGGAAAAGGGGGTGCCCATCGTCGATGCGAGCCAGATCGGCGAGCGTCCGGGCGAGGGACTTGTGGGCGTGGTGGAAGGACGAAGGGTCCGCGTGACGAGCCGCAGTCAGCTCCTTCGGGAGGATGCCACGCTCTCGAGGGTACTCCCCTCCGAGGCGAGCGGGCTCGAGTGCGCCATCCAGATCGATGCTCAGTACGCGGCCACGCTCCGGTTCCGCGATGAGCCGCGTGCCGAAGGCAAGAGTTTCATCCACCACCTTGCGCCGAAGCATCACTTTGAGCGGGTGCTGCTGGTCTCCGGCGACCGCGAGTCCGAGGTCCGGTACCTGGCCGAGCAGGTCGGTATCACCGAGGTCTTTGGCAGCCAGAGCCCGGAGCAGAAGCTCAGGCTCGTTCGGGAGGAGACCCTGCACGCAAACACCGTCTTCCTCGGAGACGGCATCAATGATGCTCCAGCGCTGACGGCCGCGACCGTCGGAATCGCATTCGGCCAGAACAGTGACATCACGACCGAGGCGGCTGGGGCCGTGATCATGGACAGCTCCCTGGCAAGGGTCGACGAGTTCCTGCACATCAGCCGCCGAATGCGAACCATTGCACTTCAAAGCGCCGTCGGAGGCATGGCGATCAGTGTGGTCGGTATGTGCCTTGCCGCCTTCGGTTGGCTCCCGCCGGTGGCTGGCGCGGTGGTCCAGGAGATCATTGATCTCCTCGCGGTGCTCAACGCGCTACGCGCGGCCGTCGGACCCGCGCAACTCTCCGACTACGAGTGAACACACCCCTTCCTCCCCCGCACCGGGCCAGCTACAATCGCCGCCTTTCTTGAACCCAGAGCCCCGAGGGAGGAGCCGCGTCGTGAAAAAGATTCAGGTAAAGAATGCTGTCGTCGACCTCGACGGAGATGAGATGACTCGCGTGATCTGGGCCAAGATCAAGAGTCAGCTTATTCTCCCCTTCCTCGACCTGAAGATTCTCTATTACGACCTCTCGATCCAGAATCGTGATGCTACCGAGGACAGGGTCACCCTCGACGCTGCCAGGGCGATCAAGGAGCACCGGGTCGGAATCAAGTGCGCCACGATTACGCCTGATGAGGATCGTGTGAAGGAGTTCGGGCTCAAGAAGATGTGGAAGAGCCCCAACGGTACGATTCGAAACTATCTGGGTGGCACCGTGTTTCGCGCACCGATTGTTTGCAAGAACGTCCCGAAGCTGATTCCTGCCTGGAAGAAGCCCATCATCGTCGGTCGCCATGCCCACGCAGACCAGTACAAGGCCACGGACGTGAAAATCCCCGGCAAGGGTCAGTTGAAGATGATCTTTGTGGGGGAGGGCGGGAAGCGGGAGGAGTGGGTCATCAATGACTTCGATGGGCCCGGAATCGCGATGGGCATGTTCAACCTTGACTCTTCCATTGTTGATTTTGCCCGCTCGACCTTCAACTACGGGCTCCAGGTTGGCTATCCCGTGTACCTCAGCACAAAGAACACGATCCTCAAGACCTACGATGGCCGCTTTCGGGACATCTTCGCCGAGGTCTTCAAGAACGAATTCGAGGCCAGGTTCAAGGCTGCAAACCTGACGTACGAGCACAGACTCATCGACGACATGGTCGCGCAAGTTCTCAAGTGGGAGGGCGGGATCGTCTGGGCGTGCAAGAACTAC
>SXIK01000179.1 GCA_005772855.1 Planctomycetia bacterium
CTCGGCGCCTGATGGGCGCCGGGCGCCTCTGGCGCTAGCAGCCGCAACCTTTCGCAGGCTGCAAAAGGTCTCATCACTGCCCGCGTGCGGTATAACTCCAAGCGCTGGATCGAGTGGTGAGAGGGCCCCTGGGGCGTCGTGTCGGCCAGGAACCGCTCCAGCTTGAGACGTGGCAGCTGTTCACGTGCCTGTGCTGCTCTGGACGCCGCTCTTGTGGCTTCCAGGGTCCTGCGCGGGTGCAATCGATTCAGCTCCACAGCAGCCCGCTCGACTCAATCGATCTCGTATTCCACCAGTGCGAGGGGGTCCTGCGAAGTGCGGGGGCTGAGGGCATCCACGAGCGCCAGCAACCACTGCGTCTCCTGTCCGAGTTTCAGCACAGCACAGACTACCGCTCGCCGGTTCTCGGGTTTGTGAGAAGCCTGTACGCCCTCCTCAAACTCCGCAAGACGAGCCTCGATCGGTCCCACCTTCTCCGCAAGGCCATTCAGCGGATCGACATCGCCCGAGTCCTTGATCCGTTTGTAAGCCTGGCGGCGCTCAGGCGACGCCTGCGGTCATCACGTCCTCGGGCACATCGTGCCCGTGTTGGAGGTGGTCACGGGGGGCAGATTCTGCTGCAGACTCAGTTCGCGCGGTAGCCTGCACCATCTTGAGCCGCGGGGGCGAAGGCGCTCACTGGGCACGGAAGGTTCAAGATCTGAGAGTCCCGGGGAAGCTCGCGCGCGTGGAACTTTGCGCAGGGATTTTGCACACCGCCTTGCGAGTCGAGGGATGCGTCAGCGCCCCTCGCTTGAAAGCTAGCAGCTTCCCCGGCAGTGGAATAAAGTGCCAGGCCTGCGAGGCCAGAGAATGCCGCAATGACCGGAAAGACCAGCCAAAAGGATCGACTCTTGAACCAGGAGACCTCACAGGTCTTCGTTTCCATGCCTGAGAGAGTACCCGGGGCCCGGAGAAAATTCCAGATGCGGAGTTCCCCGAGCTGGTTTCCAGGCGCTCCTCACCGGGCAGATCCCGACCCACAGAATCCACCCGAGGAAGAGTAGGACTGTGTGCCACGGGTGGCCACTTGTGGGGGCCTGTTCAACAAGTTGGTCCAGATTGGGCGGCTTCCTTCTGGACCGTCCCCGCAGGACCTGGAATCATGAGCAGCCTATGACCTCACCCTCCGAATACGTCCAGACCCACCGCGCCGAGGCGCTGAGCGAGCTCAGGGAGCTCCTTCGAATCCCCAGTGTCAGCACTGATGACTCGCTCAAGGGCGAGATGGCCCGTTGCGCAAGCTTCGTGCTTGACCGCATGAAGAAAGCAGGCCTTGACGCCACGATCCTGCCAACGGGCGGCCATCCCGCCGTCTATGGCGAGTGTCTGCACGCGCCAGAAAAGCCCACACTCCTCCTCTACGGTCACTACGATGTGCAGCCGCCGGATCCATTGAATCTCTGGCGCCACGGCCCCTTTGACCCAACCGTCGAGGGCGAATACCTCGTCGCAAGGGGCGCAACCGACGACAAGGGCCAATTCTACGCGCTGCTGAAGGGCGTTGAAGCCTGCCTCAAGACGTTGGGGAAGCTGCCCATTAACGTCAAAATCCTCATCGAAGGCGAGGAGGAGATTGGGAGTCCGAATCTCACCTCGTTCATTCGCAATGAAAAAAGCCGCCTGGCTTGCAACTGGGTCGTGATCGCTGACTCATCCCAGTTTGCGAAGGACGTCCCGGCAATCACGTATGGACTCAAGGGCCTCGTTTACCTTGAGCTGATCGTCCGCGGGCCCAGGAAAGACCTTCACTCGGGCTCCTACGGAGGTTCCCTGGCCAATCCAGCGAACGTCCTCACCCGCATGATCGCAGCTTGCCAGGGGCCCTTTGGCCGAGTCGCGATCCCGGGCTTCTACGACGATGTCCGCCCGATTGAGGATTGGGAGCGACGGGAGTTCGAGATGCTGCCTTTTGATGAGGCTGGTTATCAGCGGGAAACGGGCGTGCCGCAGCTCTTCGGCGAGCAAGGCTTCACGACCCTCGAGCGCAAGTGGGCGAGACCGACGCTGGATGTGAACGGTCTCCTGAGCGGATTTACCGGCGAGGGAGCGAAGACCGTCCTTCCTTCAACGGCACGCGCCAAGTTCTCGATGCGCCTTGTCCCTGACCAGGACCCCGAAAAGATAGCACGGAACACACGGGATTTTCTGCGTGAGATTGCCCCTCCCACGGTTGAAATCGAGATTCTGTCGCATCACGGTGCGAAGCCCGTGCTTGTTCCTCGCTCCGGAAAGGGCGTGCAGGCCGCCGTGAAAGCCTATGAGCGCGGCTTCGGCAAGTCGCCTGTTTTTATACGGGAAGGCGGATCCATCCCCGTCGTCAACACTTTTCAGGCCGAGCTGGAGGCTCAGAGCCTCCTCCTCGGCCTCGGTCTCCCCGACGACGATGCCCATGCTCCCAATGAGAAGTTTCGCATCGAGGATTTCTACCGAGGCATGGTGATGATGGCGGCGCTCATCGAGGAGCTGGGCCGATAATGCTTTGAATCCGGAAGGTTTTGGAGCCCCGCTCCTTCCACCCGCCGATATAATCCGGCCCCATATGGAACCGACCAAGGAAACAATCGCCGGAGGCAGCGAGTCGAAAATTGCCCTCTTCATGGACTTTGAAAACATCGCGCTCGGCGTTCGAGAGGCCAAGTACAAGAATTTCGAGATCTCGAAAATTCTCGAACGTCTCGTGGAAAAGGGAAAAATCGTCTGCAAGAAGGCCTACGCGGACTGGGAAGCCTACGTCAAGTACAAGCAGCCGTTTCATGAAGCTGCCATTGAGCTCATCGAGGTCCCTCGCAAGTCCTACAGTGGAAAGAATTCAGCCGACATCCGGATGGTCGTGGACGCCATGGATCTCTGCTCCTCCAAGGAGCACATCAACGTCTTTGCGATCGCCAGCGGCGACAGCGACTTCTCACCCCTTGTCTCAAAGCTCAAGGAAAACGACAAGTACGTGATCGGCATCGGCGTGAAGAACTCGACCAGCAACCTACTGATCGAAAACTGTGACGAGTTCATCTTTTACGAAGACCTCGTCCGCGAACACACGACCACCGCACAGACGCACAAGCTTCGCGAGATGCCGAAAAAGCAGAAAGAGGCATTCGAGCGGATACTTGATGCCATTCAGGCCTTGCTGCGGGAGAACAAGGAGGTGATCTGGGGCTCGATGATCAAGCAGACCATCAAGCGCAAGCACCCCGAGTTCAACGAGGAGTATTACGGCTACCGCTCGTTCTCACAGCTCCTCGAGGATGCCCAGGCTCGCAACATGCTGAGCCTCAAGAAAGACACGCGAAGCGGCAGCTATGTGGTCATGCCCGTCGAGTAACCACAGCCTCAAAAGCTGCCCGAAAAGTGGGCCACGACTTCGTGTCCACCAAACTCTCCCTGGCGCAACACCCCCGTGTTGTAGTTGTAATCTAGCTGCAGCCGCGTCTTGGAAAGAAAGGCTGACGTGATTCGTCCCCCAATCGAATAGAGGAAGTCCTCCTGCCCTCTCGTCACGCTACCCATGTCTCGGTCGCGGTCGACAAAGCTGATGGAAGACCGCAGGCTCAAAAACGCGAAGAAGCTGGCCTCCCAACGATACTCGCCAACTGCCACCGCGTAGTGGTTCGTCACGAACTCCTCGACGAGCGCACCCGGGATAATGGGCCGAGAGAGAGCCTCATACTCCTCCTTGGAAGGCCCCCCGCCCACCCGGAGGCCGCTGAAGCGGTCCAGGCTGTCGCCGGTGCCTCCGTGGATCGAAGCGAGCAGACGGTGGCGGTCGCTTTCGACAAGAGGAATGCCTGTCGCCCCGAGCATGTAGCCGGTGAAAAAGACGAAGTCCCGACCGGCCTCAGCGCTCTCCCTCCCGGCCGTGCCCCAGTCGTTCCAAGTGGCTCTGTGACCGTACACCAGGTCGCTGCCCATGCTAATTCCCTGGTGCGGCAGTTCGAGCAGGCTGCGCTCCATGGCGTCGAGCCGAACCTGGAAGTGCCCTCGGCCCTCAAAACTGTCCTGTGGAACCACAAAGTTGCGCGCGGTATCGTGCCCTTCGTCGAAGTACAGGTAGCCGGGTTCAGCAAGAAGAGAGACCGCGATCATGTTGTCACTCTGCCCGGGCTCGTCGAGGTCCTGCCGGTAACCGAACCCGAAGCCAGGGTGCACACGGCCCCAAAAGAGCTCGCCATCATCCACTCGCTTGCCATCGAGGTATTCCGCCTGTTCAACGGGCAGAGTGAAAGTGTTCAAGGTGAGAATGCCTTCGAAGGGCCGAAACGGCTGACCGGACTTCGAAGCGAAGATCTCGTTGTAAACTCCCAGCATCATGGCACGAACAAAGGTGTCCTCATCAGGGCGCCGCCAAAAATAGAGTGATGCGAAGGGAAGTACCTCCGACTCGCTCACCCCCGGAGCCACCGTTGCGGCGCCGAGTTCCCAGCCAGTCACTGAGCGCCGGTCGCGGGGCTGAACTGCCACCTCCTTGCCCAACACCTCCGTGCGAAATCCTTCGCCAGCCCGGGGTGTACGATATTCAGTACCCGGTTTCTCAAGAAGCGGAAGGGCGTAAGGCGGCACCGGCGGCTTTGAAGAAACCGAGCTGCAACCGACAAGCACCCCGATGAGCCAGAGTTGGCAGGATCTCATTGCGAAGCACAAATCTTACGTCAACGGCATGCAAAATTCAAAATACATGTGTTTCCGTGATGGCCGGGTTGCCCTGCCATCGGCATTTCAAACCCGGGGCGTGGCGACAATTTCAAGCAGCAAAGGGTTTGGGCTCCGTAAGAAATCCAGGTCTTCTTGCACCACGCAACCCTGATCGCTGCGCCAATTTCACGTCGAGCCCATCCCAGAAATGTTCGGCTCCGATCCTGCACCCAACGTCCCATGAACCCGCGCCATGACCCCAACGCCGAGTGGCTCGAGACCGACGGGCTCGGCGGATTCGCTTCAGGCACCATTTCCGGCGTCCGCACCCGGCGCTATCCTGCGTTGCTTCTCCCGGCAACGCGACCCCCAACCGGCCGGCTCGTCCTTGTGAACGGCTTCGATGGCTGGGTATGCACCGCTACTGGTGAGCAGGCCATCACCTCCCAACGCTACACCCCGCAGGTCACTCACCCCGACGGAATGACTCGCATCGTGCGCTTCGAGCTCGAGCCATGGCCACGCTGGGCAACTGCCTTCGAGCTCGGGCTCAAGTCGTTCCGGGAACGTTTCTGGAATGTTGGGAGAGGCTTCCTCTTCGACGTCGTCGACGTCGACGGTCAGCCCGGTGTCTGCGATCCGGCGATCCGGCCAAATCAGCTCTTTGCCGCCGGTGGCCTGCCCTGTCTCCTCCTTGAACCCGAACAGAGTCGCCGGGTCCTCGAAACGGTCGAGGAGGAACTGTGGACCCCGCTTGGACTCCGTTCGTTGGCCCGGGGAGAGTCCGGTTACTCGCCACGGTACGAGGGAAGCGTTCGCGAACGCGATGGCAGCTACCACCAAGGCACCGTGTGGCCCTGGCTCATCGGGCCCTTCGTGGAGGCCTGGGTGCGGTCCCGAGAGTCCACGAAGGCTGCCCGTCGAGCGGCGCGCGAGCGTTTTCTGCAGCCTCTTCACGAGCACCTGGACAGGGCGGGATTGGGCCATGTCTCCGAGATCGCCGATGTGGAGACGCCCCACCGGCCGGGAGGGTGCCCATTTCAGGCGTGGTCTCTGGGAGAAGTCTTGCGACTCGACCTCTCAGTACTTCGCGAACCAGTCGAAACCACTCAGTCCGATCGGCATCCAAGGCCCCGCAAGGAGAAGCAGCATGAAAAAGCCAACCCTGTTCCAAAATGAGATGGAAACTGCCCCGGACGTTTCCACGACCAGAAGCGCCGCGACAATCGCAGCGAAAAGGCCGACGATCACCCCCGGGCGAGTCCTCGGCGGTCTCGGGATCCTCGCCTTCGTGGCCCTGGCGATCTTGCTCTTCCCCCAGGCCAAGGCAACCCTCGCGAAATTGATCGAGTGGACCCAGGGCGTCGGTAGCCTGGGCCCCATCTATCTGGCGGTCATCTACGCGGTCGCATGTGTGCTTTTCCTGCCGGGCTCATTGTTGACCCTGGGTGCAGGCTTCGCCTTTGGGCTCGGATGGGGCACGTTTGCAGCCTCCCTTGGAAGTTTGATGGGGGTTTCAGCTTCGTTCCTTCTCGGCCGCACCGCTCTGCGGAGCTGGGTCGAGCGGCTCACGTCAAGAAAAGCGAGCTTCAAGGCGATCGACGAGGCTGTCGGGCGTGAAGGCTTCAAGATCGTGCTCCTTACCCGCCTTTCGCCGGTCTTTCCCTTCAACCTGCTCAACTACGGCTTCGGAGTCACCCGTGTCAAGTTTCTAGACTTCTTTCTTGGCTCATGGATTGGCATGTTTCCCGGCACAGTGCTCTACGTCTACCTGGGCACGGCGGCAAAGAACGTGGCCGATCTTGCCATGGGCCATGGCGCGGACAACAAGGCGCGAGTGGCGCTCCTCGGAGTCGGGCTCGCTGCCACGGTCGTTGTCACCGTGGTGATCGCACGGATTGCGAAGCGAGCTTTGCGCAGCGCCATCAACCCATCCAAGACTTTGGAGAACACCCATGCTTGAGCTCACCGAGAAGACGACGGTACATCCACCCGACGCCCACAATCAAACGCTCGTCAATAACGTTCACCCGTTCGACTGGAAAAACCCCGAGCCCTCTGGCCGCTACAACATGGTTGTGATCGGAGCCGGAACGGCCGGTCTCGTTACCGCAGCCGGAGCCGCAGGCCTCGGGGCGAAGGTGGCCCTGATCGAGAAGCACCTGATTGGCGGTGACTGCCTCAACGTGGGCTGCGTGCCGTCGAAGGCGATCCTTCGGGCAGCCAGGGCCTGGGCTGACGTCCGAAACGCTGAAGAGTTCGGGGTGAAAGTGCCTCCAGGTGCCCACGTGGACTTCGGCGCGGTAATGGAACGTATGAGGAGACTTCGCGCCTCGATCAGCCACCATGATTCGGCTCGGCGTTTCAAGGACCTGGGAGTCGATGTCTTCTTGGGCACAGGACGATTCACCGGCCCCGACACCATCGAGGTCGGCGGCAAGACGCTCACGTTTGCGAAGGCTTGCATCGCCACTGGCGCGCGGGCTGCTGCCCCCCCAATCCCGGGCCTCACCGAGTCAGGCTACTTGACCAACGAGACCGTCTTCTCGCTGACAGAGCTGCCGCTTCGCCTCGCCGTGATCGGCGCCGGGCCGATCGGTTGCGAGCTGTCGCAGGCATTCTCGAGGTTCGGGTCCAGGGTGTCGCTCCTCCAGTCGGCTTCGCGCATCCTCGCCAGGGAGGACGCGGACGCATCGGCAATCGTCGAGAAGGCCCTGCGGGAAGATGGTGTCGAGCTCGTCCCTGGCGCCAGCGTCACTCGGGTATCGGTTGGCCCGGCTGGCAAGGTCGTCCACTTCACGAAGGATGGTCGGTCGCAGCAGGTGGAGGTCGACGAAATCTTGGTCGGGGTCGGCAGAGCCCCCAATGTGAATAACCTCGGGCTCGAGGTCGCGGGTGTCGAGTTCGACGAGAAAACCGGGGTAAAGGTCGACGGCAGTCTCCGGACCTCGAACTCAAGGATCTTCGCTGCCGGCGACATCTGCTTCCCGTTTCAATTCACGCACACGGCGGACGCGCTGGCCCGAATCGTGATCGAAAACGCGCTCTTCAAGGGGCGCGCGAAGACAGGCTCGCTTGTCATCCCGTGGGCCACGTACACGGACCCCGAAATTGCTCACGTCGGGATGTACGAGGAAGACGCGAGGGCGAAAGGCATTCGCACCGTGACGATCACTCAGCAGCTCAATGAAGTGGACCGTGCGATTCTCGATGGTGAGGGGAACGGGTTCGCCCGGGTGCTCGTGCAGGAAGGGACTGACAAGATCCTGGGAGCAACCATTGTCGCTCGCCATGCTGGCGAAATGATCAGCGAGATGACTCTCGCGATGACGGGTGGAGTTGGCCTGAAGACGCTCGCCAGGACGATCCACCCCTATCCCACGCAAGCAGAAGCCCTCCGCAAGCTTGGTGACTCGTTCAACCGCTCGCGCCTGAAGCCCTGGGTGAAGAAGGTGCTTGAGAAGTGGATGGCCTGGACGCGGTGAGCGTGTGGCTTCCGAATCTGCCTAGGTTGGGTTTAACGACTCATACAATCCGTGGCCGACATACTTGATCTTGCCCATCTTCACAAGCTCGTCCCAGACGGCCTTCGGATACTGATGCGGCGGGCTAATGGCGACGATGCCCGATCTACCACCCGCGGTCATCGCGCCGTGTCCAAGGCGCGATTCGTCGTCGAGGCGATTCAGGCGCAAGCGCTTGTTGAAGGCCTTGAGGGCGAGCTTCAGATTCTCTGGGCTAAGCGGGTCCGACGATTGCGGTGCTTGTGGATCGGGCATTTGAGTCATTCCTTCCTTGCGGCCGAATTACACTCCTCGCGGGGAGACAAGACCTCCACCACGAGGAGTATAGCGCCGTATCGCAGCACAAACAGTTGCACATTCGCCCTGGTCACCGAGGCTCCTCCAGCAAGGCGTAGAGTACGTTGTCGGTAAACCCTGGATCGCGGGTCAAGCCCAGGTGGTCCGTGAAGAGGAAGGTCACGTGGTGCCAGCGGATGGGCGAGCGCAAGGTGGGTGACCACTTTCCACCGACGCGCTCGTCGAGGAGCGCACTCGTACGCACGACGGTCCCGTCACCGGGAGCCGTGACGGCTTCCGTGAGCTTGCCTGTCTCACGGTTCAGGGCCAAGACGGCGGTTGTGGGCACTGCATCACCAGCAATGAGTGAGACCACGGGACCGCCAGGTACCGAGTCGTCGAGTGAGTCCAGCGCCGCGTGGAACTGACGTGCCCGCTTGAGACTCTTGTAAAGGTGATCCCGCGCGATGCGGCGGCGAGCGACCGGGTCGCTGCTCTCCGGCAGCAGATCCTTCAATACCGCGTCCTCATCCGGGTTGACAAGGCCCCACTTCATGCGCTCCCACAGTGCGACATCGAAGAGATCCTCCGCAATCGCCATCGAGGGATCGGAGGCCTCGATGACCGGCTGATGGCGAGTACGGGGAAGCAGTTGGAAAATGGACGGAAAGGTGCAGAGGATGGCTGCCGAATACCTTGGAAGCACCGAAGCGAACTGAATCCCCTCGACCAGTTGAGTCAAGGCGTGCGCGGAACCTGCATTCGGTGTCCCGACGAGAACCATGCGATCGACGTGTTTTCGTCCTGCCCAGGTGATGGGTAGAAGACTGCCATCGACAGGAAGGTCAGCAGCGCCGTAACGCAGATAATACCGGGCAACCAGTCCACCCATCGAGTGGGCGATGATGTCGAACTTCACGTCCTTGTCCTTCACGCCGTAACGCTTCTCGATCTCCTTCTGCACGTAGAGGCGCTTCTGGAGAATGAACTCGTGAAGGCGCCGGGCGTTTTCGACGTTGTCCCGACGCCAGTCGTAGTCAAACTGAAAGCACGTGTAGTGGTCGTCCCCGTAGTCAATGGCCCCCGTGAGCCCCAGGGACTCGTCCCTGTATCCGCCCACACCCAGCGTTTTCAGTACGTGGGCGTAAGCCTCGGCCTCGAAGGGCAAACCCAGGAGCTCGATCTTGAGGTGGCCGAGCGCTCCGTCGGATCGTACACCGTCCCGCAGCTCTCTGAGAGGGACCCCTTCCTTCATGGGAAGCGCAATGAGGCGACGGCCGTCGGGGGTGCTCGGATTTGCGTAGTTGCCTTGAAAGGCTCCCCATACCTGACGCCCGGTCTCGGCATCCCTCAAATTCGAGCCGAGGATTCCGGGGATCACGATGATAGGGTTCCGGTCCGGACCGTGGTAGGAAGCCGCGCGATTGTAGATACCCCCGAGATCGGGAAGACCGGATGGGCCCTTGCAACCGCTGGCAAGCCCCAGCGTCGCGAGAGCAAAATTCATGAACACTTGAGACACTTGCATGAAATTCTCCTGGGGTTGAAGAGCGAAAGTACCGGAAGACAACGTAACTTCGATGCTTTCTCGGGTGCCTGGGTTGCACGGGGACGACCTTGACGCCCGCCGACCTGGAGGGCAGCTGAACAACTTCCGCTCGATTCACCCCGGGCCAACACGCCAGGGCCAAATTGGGCACGATAGATGCCTACGCCGGCCGCTTCACAAGCCCGATGTTATTCTTCCGGGGCCGAAAAGGCCTCCTTCGATACAGGAGAAGCTTCCCATGCGATTCGATTTCAGGACCCTTGCACTCGGCTGTGTGGTTGTGGCAACCCTTGGAGCTGAAGAGCCAACGCGGCGGACGCTCTCCGATGCGGATCGAGCCCGTACCGCTTTTCAAGACATCGCGCGCAAAATGTACGAGGAGATCCTTCCAACCCTGCGCGAAGAAACCCTCCAAGACTTGGAGCGGGTGCTCGGGTGCGACACCAGGGATTGCGCGGCAAAGGCAGCGGAGTTCCTGGTGGCAACAAGCGAAGCTCTGGCCGTGACACCGGAGGATGCCCGACGCATCCTGCTTGGCCAGTTCGAAGATTCGACCAACTCCAACACAGTGCAGTCGTGCGCCAAGCGCCTGCGGGCGTTTGGCGTGGCCCTTCCACCTCTCTTCGCTCGCTTGATCGAGAAGGTGTTGTCGAAGGAAATCGTGAGTGGAATCGAGCTCGAGTTCGCCGCTCGCCTGGTGGCCTATCACACGGCCAAAGTGCAGAGACTCGCCGGCGCCAGCGCGACGGGGCGGTGAGCTCAAGTCACCTGACCGATCCTTGTTTGCCCTCCCTCTTGACCCATTCCGGGTTGGCGTCGATCATTCAGCCTTTCGCAAACCGCGTCCCGAACCTCCCCTGGAGCACTGCCATGCTGAAAGGCCTCACTTCCAACTTTCTTGCCACCCTCTGGATCCTGTTCGTGATCACTGGGTGCGACAGGCCACAAAAGGGCCCGCCTGCACCCCCCACTCCTCCGCCAGCCTCGTCGGCACCCAAGCCAGCCGAGACTCCCAAGCCCGAGATCAAGCCCGAGACGCCGAAGCCCGCCGAGAAATCGCTCGCCAAGCCGGTCGAGGCGCTTCAACCCAAACCTGAAGAAAAGAAAGCGACGGAGACCGTGACTCCAGCCCCCTCGCAGCCTGTGCCTCCACCCACACCACCCACACCACCCACAGCGACGCCAGCTGCGCCCGCCGTCGCGCCAAATCCCGCGCTCTTGAATCCAGCGCTCGCCAAGGAGAAGGCGCCGGAAAAATTCCGAGCGAAATTCACAACCACAAAAGGCGACTTTGTCATTGAAGTCAAGCGCGAGTGGGCTCCCAACGGCGCCGATCGCTTCTACAACTTGGTCAAGATTGGCTTCCTCAACGACGCCGCCTTCTTTCGCAACATCCAGGGCTTCATGGTGCAGTTTGGCATCAATGGCGACCCGTCCGTGAGCGCGAAATGGCGCAACGAGAACATCATGGACGATCCCGTGGTGCGATCCAACTTACCTGGTTACGTGACCTTCGCCCAGACTCAGCTCCCCAACAGCCGCTCGACGCAGTTCTTCATCAACTTTGGCGACAATGCGCGGCTCGATGGGATGCGTTTCGCGCCGTTCGGCCAGGTCGTTGAGGGTATGAACGTTGTCCAGTCGCTCTACAGTGACTACGGTGAGGGAGCTCCGAGTGGAAGGGGCCCGCGACAGGACTTGGTCCAGTCGCAGGGCAACTCGTATTTGAAGCAGAACTTCCCGCTGCTCGACTACGTCAAGACGGCGACCATCGTGAACTGAAAACCCTGAGGACAGTTTCCGCCGAAGTATGCAACAAGACTTCACCCCTTCCGGGGGCCTGTCCCCACCCGGCCCTGCGTGAAAAGTGAGACCACGATGAGCGTCAGGAAGCCCAACGGAATCGTTACGATTCCGGGCTGGCTGAATGGCACGATCGCACTTTCGGGCGGTAGCTTGTAGACATTCTCGTAGGTCTCTGCTGAAAGCAGAATCCATGCAAGCGAGCTCACCATGCCCGTGAAGATGGCTGCGGTGATGCCCTCTCGAGTGGTCCCCCTCCAGAAAAGCAGCATGACAAGGGACGGCAAGTTGGCCGAGGCGGCAACGCTGAACGCCCAACCAACCAAAAAGTTCACATTCAACTTCTCGAACGCGATTCCGAGCACGATCGCCACGATACCCACGACCACGCTCACGAATTTGCCGGCGCGCACCTTGTTCGCATCGTGCAGGTCGAGGCGGAAGTAGCCCGTGAGCAGGTCGTGTACGACGGCACCCGAGGCAGCGATGATCAGCCCGCTCACGGTGCCGAGAACGGTGGTAAAGGCAATCGCAGAGATCGCCGCAAAAAGCATCTCGCCGAAGCTACGGGCAAGTAGCGGCGCGGCCATGTTTGAGTTGCTAACATCGATGGCGCCGCTCGTCATGGCGCCAAGTCCGAGAAATAGCGTGAGCACGTAAAAAAAGCCGATGCTCCCGATACCAACAATCGTGCTCTTGCGAGCACTCGCCGCGTCCTTGACCGTGTAGTAACGGATCAGAATGTGCGGCAGCGAGGCCGTGCCGCAAAAAAGGGCCAGCATGAGCGAAAGGAAGTTGAGCTTGTCGGAGAGCTTTTCACTCCGGATGCCATTGAAGGACGGGTGGTTTCCTGGCTGAAGAACTTCGCTCCCGGGAACTTTGCGCGGTGTGTAAGTCGTGGTCGTTGATCCATCCGACAACTTCTCCGTCTTCGAGCTCCAGAGTACCACCTCGCTCTGCCCGAGCGTGCTCAGGAAGGCCAGCGGTCCCAGCGGACCGGTGTGGGTCGCCCCGCCGGGTAATCGCGACAGGTGCCCCACGTGTTCCAGGTCGCTCTGGCCCGGCCCCCTACCTTGCGGTTTTCCATTCACAAACCTTTCCCCCGTGAACTTCACGGTAACGATTTGCGCCGGCGGAAGGTCGCCCCGCTCGAGTCCAGGCCCAACGCGCAGGCCGCGTTGAAGGATGAGAGCCGTCAGGACGAGGCTGAAGGCGACGAGGAGGGCTCCCTTGATGAACTGCACGTAGGTCGTCGACACCATCCCCGCCGTCACCACAATCAGAACGACAACAGTACCGACGCTGATCACACCGAAAGTGTGTGAAAAGCCAAGGAGCGGCTTGATCAGCACGCCCGCCCCCACCATCTGCGGGATGAGGTAAAAGATGCTCACCGCGAGCGTGCTTGTCGCGGCCGCGAGCTTGATCCCACGCGAGTTGAAGCGGTTGTCCAGTGCGTCCGCAAACGTGTAACGCCCCAGGCGCTTGATCGGCTCCGCAATGACGAAGAGGGCCACGATCCAGCCGGCGAGGTAGCCGACCGAATAGAGGAAGCCATCGTAGCCATAAAACGCGATCATTCCGCAGATGCCAAGAAAGGATGCGGCGGACAAGTAGTCGCCGGCAAATGCGATGCCGTTGACGAACCAGTGGATACTCCCGCCGGCAGCGTAGTACCCCTTCACGGACCTGGCACGACCCCCAAAGTAAAAGCTCAAGCCCAGCGTGAACGCCACGAAGAGGCAAAAGATAACCACAGCCGTCGCAGAAGGCTCGTAAATCAACGGGCTTTCCTCCGCAGAAGCCAGGCATAGAGGAGCGCCAGAACGAAAGCTCCAATAATGAGGCCCATGCCATAGAGGATCGCGATGTTGACCCCCGCAAGAGGCGCGTCTTCGAGGATAGAGGGCGCAAATGCGCTCAGCAGTACAAACCCTGTGTAGGCGGCGAGGTATAGCGTGAAAAGGGCGAGCCCGAGCCGGGATTCACTTTCGGCGACCTTCGCGGCGTCGCTTCTTTTTTCCATGCACCCTGCATACCAAAAGCGAGAGCAGGGGGCAAGACCTCCTGCTCTCACGCGGACCTACAAGGACGTCGAGTTTGAGTCGGATTACTTCACCGGCGACTCAAAAGCCGCCTCGCCGAGAAGAGCCTCGGCCCACGAGCACCAGATCTGAACTTTCGCAACATCGGCAATGTATACCTCGCGCGCCCACACATGAGACATTTCGAATGGGCAGAGGAAGACCATCTCAAGTCTGCTGCTCGTTTCTGCTGGTGGGGGAGGCGGACCCTCCCCCACGACGGCCGCGTGTCGTTGTTGCCGCCATCAAGGAAACTCACTGTGTACCCGGCCAGAAGGTCGTTCCCGAGAAACGAGCGCTCTCAGACCTACCTGCGCCGACTTGTTCAACGGTTGCTCACTCTGGCTTGACGATCCGCCAACACCGGTGAATCTTGTGGTCGTGGAAGTCTGGCGGCACAGTACTGGAGCTGATTTCGCGACAGGAAACCCCCAGGATCTCCGATTCAGCGAGCTTGAAGCGACGGAAGTTGGTCGAAAAGAAGACCACGCCACCCGGCGAGAGCAGGCGGATCACACGGTTGAGGAGCTCAGCGTGATGGCGTTGCACGTCCCAGATGCCAGCCGTCATCTTCGATTTCGAGAATGTGGGAGGATCCACGACGGCGAGATCATAGGCCTCGCCGGGCAGATGCTCCCAAAGAAAGCGCTGCGCGTCTGCCCGCACGAAGCGGTGCTGCGACCCGCAGAGGCCGTTTTCGCGCAAGTTTCGCTGCGCCCAGTCGAGGTAGGTATTCGAGAGGTCCACAGTGGTCGTGGTCGAGGCACCACCGTGGGCCGCGTAGACGGTGAACGAACCGGTGTAGGCGAAGAGGTTGAGGAACCGCTGGCCTCGCGCAGCTTCGCGAACCATGGAGCGTGTGATTCGGTGGTCAAGAAATAGGCCGGTATCGAGGTAATCCGTCAGGTTTACGAGAAACTTGAGGCCACCTTCCTTGACCACGAGCAGTTGCCCTTCCGAGCCCTGCCTCTGGTACTGCGCAAGTCCCTCCTGTCGTTCCCGACGCTTGACGTGTGCGTTTTCCGGCGCCACGCCGGTAACCTCAAAAATCTGCTGGACCATGACGTCGAGCCAGGCGCGGTGCTCCTCCTGTGTGCGAGCATGGTCCTGGGCATATTCCGCGATGTGGAGCCTGTCTTCATAGCGGTCCACAACAAGCGGCACCTCGGGAATATCGTGGTCGTAGAGTCGGAAGCACGAGACGCCTCGTGAGGGCAAGCGCCTCAGGTGCCTCGCCACCTTCTGCAAGCGGTTCCGAAAGATCCGGGCCTGCTCGCTAGTCTTGTTGGATCTTTCTGGGTCGGCGCCTGCTGCCATGAGTGTCATCATGCCGAGTTCCGCGCGGCTGCCAAGCCCACGGGCATGCTTCGTCGACGAAGCGGACTGCCAGGAAGCCCCGGTTGCTCTACCCTGCGCCTGACTCGGCCGGCACGCAGCTTGCCCCACCCATCCAGTGCGACCCTGGAGCACCGCCGATGGACGCGGACCCAAACCCTTCCGAGCCAATCAGATACTACCCCAAACCAATGTCCCTCCCCCCCAAGCACAACCCCTCGATTGTCCAGAATCGGATCAGCCACCGCCTCGCCCTGAACAACGGGGCCGCCCCCCCCCTCAGCTCGTCAAAGGGATCCACTTTTCGTTGAAGCGCTCCCCGATTTCTCCATACTGCTCACAGGGCACACCGAGAAAACACTTTCCCCGTTCGATGCAGCTTGCCTCCACCGATGGACCCGGCGGTGGGGGGCTTGCAAGCTGTCTGGCCTCTCGAGAGTTGATCTGCGGTTTTACTTTGCCGAGCTGGCACAGAAGGGCGCAACACAGGGCGATATTCTCGCCGAAAAATCCCTCCTCCGCTCACTTTACCGTTGGGCTTTGCATAGTGGCTGGACCACCGTCGACCCCACCAACTCGCTCAACCACACGCACGCGCTTTCACGCCGGGGAGCTACTTGTTGGACCTCGCTCGAGCAGCGCCGTCTGCTCGACGCCTGCCGCCAGCCCCCGGCCTACCTCCGACCGCTCGTGCTCATGGGGCTGCGCACCGGGCTTCGCCTCGGTCATCTCCTCAACCTCCAGTGGCGCCATGTCGACCTCACGCGAGGCAGGATCCAGATCCCGGCAGAAGAAGTCGCCGCTGGCTGTGTTCTGGACCTGTCCATCGACATCGACACGCGTGGCGTGCTGGAACAACTTCTTCAAATGGCCTGCAAGAGCGGGACTCCGCAACGGCGAGTGTTCGACGCCGTGGGGTTGCCGTTGTGGAACGGACGTCCAGAGCATCACGCGGTGCTTGCTGCGTTTCGGACGGCCCGACGGCGAGCGGGCCTACCTGAGGGCAACTTCGACTCCCTGCGTCTGAGCTTCGCTCGCAACTGCGCCAAGGCCTGCGTGCCGATCAGCTACCCGCTCAGAATTGGCGACTGGGACGAGCCGGCGCTTGTCCAGAAGGTGTACGCTGAGTTCATGCCCACAGCAGGCTTGCATCTGTTCCGCAAGGTATAGCAGCCTGTTGGTGGCCGCATGTCGCGGAAAAGCGTACCCTTCTGCGAGGCATCGCGGAGGGAAGACCATGAGATCAGGAAGTCTCAACAGCAAGTCAAGTACGCATGGCTCCGGTGGAGCCAACGTCAAACTGGTCTGGCTCCTGCTGATGATTCCTGTCGCCTACCTTGTCGTTAGCCGATCCATCGCCCACCTGTGCGAGCAGCGTCTTTATGACGGTGACAGGCTCGAGGTGCGTGACTGCCGGGAGTGCCTCGGAAAAGGGCACGATGAGAAGTACGCTCGAGACTTTAACGGACTGGGTATCAACTGTATGGCTTGCCTCGGAACTGGAAAGATCCAGGTGCTCGTGCCGGGGCTTCAACGCCCAACACAGGTATGGGGAGCGGTCATCGACTGGCAAGCCGGTGAATCCTGGACCTCGCATCAGTGTCCCAAGGACGTCCGCCTCGATCTCGAGAATTCGATCCTGCTCTCAACCGAGGAGAAGAGCCTGAGGGGCGCGCTGCCTGGCATTGGAGTTTGGTTCAAGACGGACGGAGGCCGGGTGAGCGCGAAGACGGACCGGGGCGGAAGATTCGGCTGCAAGCTGCTTCCTGGCCGATATGTTGTCGAGGTGGAGGCCGAGGGGTTTGCAAAGCTCCAATCCACCCTCGAGATTGAGGCGCTCCGCGCACCGGTCTGGCTCGAGAAGAATACGATCCTTCACGGTCGATCGCCCGAGGAGCGCAAGAGCAAGGACGGCATCGCTGTGATAATTCTCCTCGAGCGTTCTGGCGAAGGCTCGGGGATGTTGCGCACGTTCCTCCTGCCGGAGTGAGGACTGTGCTGACTCTTCGCCCATCGCCCCTCGCGCGATGGAGGTGCAGGCCCAGCGGCGCGAAGAAGTCGGAGACACCGCCTTGCGGCACCTGCGGACGGGCCTGGAAAAGCCCAGCTCGAAAGACCTCCTGTCACGCCAGGTGCGGCACGAGGCTTTTCAAGAGTATGAGCGTATTTTTTCCGTCACCCCGAACATAGCGGACCTCGTCCATGATCTGATGCATGAGGTAGATGCCAAGCCCGCCTTCGGGGAGCGACTTGATGTCCCTGGGATCGAACTTCAGGCGAGGTTTCTCCAACTTCTCCGGGGAGATGCTGATTCCCTGATCGCAGATTCGAAACTCGACCTGCTCTTCAAGGATCGTCACGGTCAAAGTCACGTCGCGACCGGCGACCCCCCGGTAGGAGTGCCGGATCGAGTTCGTGACCGCCTCGACGATGCAAAGCTCCACCCTGCCAGCTTCACTTGCGTCAAGATCGAGGTGGCTGCAGATCTTGTTGACAGCCAATCCGACGAGAAAAACGTTCTCAATCTTGCTCTCGATAACAAGGCGAATCTCTGCCATTCTTGCCATGGAGCTTGTGCCAATACTTCGCGTGTGCGTGCGGTGATCCTTCAAGGAATGAACACCGATAGATTCGGTTAGCCAGTGGTTCGACCTTGATACCGCTCAACGCAGGCGGTTCTTTTTCAAGAACCACCTCGTGGCAGGTGGGGTCGGTGGCGAGGTCGTCCTACCTTCTCGGGCCATTCCGATAAGTCTTTAGTTTCGAGGAGTCGGTCGGACGTGCGGGAATGCCCCAGACCACAAGTCCATTGGGGATGTTCGTGGTGACGATCGCATTGGCCTCGACGACTGCGCCACTGCCGATCGTCACGCCCGGCCTGACCGTGACTCCAGGACCAATCCAGACGTCGTCGCCGATGGTGATCGGGGCAGTCTGCTGTCCACCCTCATCGCTCCGCTCTAGCGACTTCGGCGGATCCTCAACGTCCCGCAGAAGGGCATACTCGCCGATAAAAACCCCGCGGCCAATTCGAATCTGCGTTTGCGATACGAACCGAGCTCCCCTGCACACCACGGTCGCCTCACCCACGACGATGTCGCCCTGGCCCCGGGTCTCAAAGTAAAGATCGTCGTGTAACTCCACCCGCCGCGAAATCGTTAGCTTTCTGGTGCCAACGATAACAGGCACTCCGAGGATACGGACGCTTCGATCGACCCGGCGCCTCGTCCTCAGCCGGATCATGAGGCGATACCAGCCCTGCTCCATGCAAGGCTTGAGAAACCTGCCCAGCACCCGACCCAGAGAGGTCGAGCCCCGGCTACCAGGAAACTTTGAATCGTGGCCCATAACTTCTTGTCGGCGCCGTCAAGGTGTACGACACCGTTGAGGTTTGTCGGGTATCGAGCCGAGCAAAATTTGATCAATGTCCCTTCAATTTGACCAAACTTCCATTCCGGTTGTATCTTTGGCCAGTTCATCTCGAGAAGGAGCTCGCCATGTCATTACTAGCAAAGATGGTTGAGGGAGTGGAGGTTGTTGCTCTTTCGGGGCGCCTCGACGCAGCCAATGCTATTGAGGTTCGAGACCAGATCCGGGGTCTGATTCAGGCCGGAGAGGGAAGAGTCTTGATCGACCTTTCAGGCATCAAGTTTCTCGACTCCTCCGGCATTTCCGTTCTCGTGGGAGCCATGAAGGAGGCAAACTCGAAGGGCGGCAGGATCGCTCTCCTCAGAGTACCGCCAACGGTTCGCTCCCTCCTCGAGCTGACGAGACTTCATCGCGTCTTCGACACGTTCGAGGACGAGGATCACGCCTGCCGCGTGATGGCGAAGAGGGCCTGACAGCCTGTTGAGAGTGTCTTGACTCCGGGGCTCCGATTTCAGGTTGTTGCTAGCCCACGGGCCATGAGGATCTTGCCCGAGCGTACCAGCTCCGCGACCTGGAAAGGCTTCAGCAGTGAAATGAAGTTGTCCAGCTTCTCACTTTCGCCATAGACGCGGAGGATCAGGCTTTCGGCGCCGTAGTCCACGACTTTCGCGTTGTAGTGCTCGGCAATCTGGAGAATTTCAGTCCTCTGGTTCAACTCGCACTTTAGCTTCACAAGCGCGATCTCGGTCGCGATCGCAGCCTGGCCGGTGTGGTCGATCGCGTGGACAACGTCAATCAGCTTGGTGCACTGCTTGATGATCTGCTCGAGGGTCTCCAGGTCACCGCTGCAAGTGACCGTCATGCGGGAGAAGTCGCCGTTCGTGATGTCTGGGCTGACCACGAGGCTTTCGAGGTTATAGCCTCTGCGGGAGAAGACGAGCGCAACCCTGACGAGCACCCCAGGCTTGTTTCGGACGAGCATGGAGATCGTATGGATCGGGGGAGCAGCGATGACAGACATGGCAAATCCGTTTCCTTGCTTTTTGGTGGGCTGAGTCGAGAACGATCGTCAGAGGCGCGGACGTGTCAAAATGAGCCGTCAAGTCGACCCGGACGGCTTCTCAAGCCTTTGTTTCGGTGGGCCTGTGAGCATGTTCGCCAGCGGCGCGCCAGCGGGAATCATGGGGAAGACGTTGTCCTCCTTCACGACCTCGGCCTCGATCAAGCAGGGTCCATCATTGTAGTCCATTGCTGACTTGATCACGCGATCCACGTCCCCTGCCCGGCGCAAGTGCCACGCTTTGATGCCGTAGGCTTGGGCGACCTTGACGAAGTCTGGGTTACCTTCGAGGTCGGCCCCCGAAAGGCGGTTGTCGTAGAAGAGC
Organism: Planctomycetia bacterium; assembly: GCA_005772855.1. Lineage (GTDB taxonomy): Bacteria > Planctomycetota > UBA8108 > UBA8108 > SXIK01 > SXIK01. The sequence goes on from SXIK01000179.1 coordinate 19,997, forward strand.
TCTTGCCATTGCCGGATCATGCCAAGGTAGTGGTTGTTGATGATCAGCACCTTGACCGGCAGCTTGTGAAGCGCCGCAGTGGCAAGCTCGCACATGGTCATCTGGAAGCCTCCATCGCCGACAATCGCCCAGACCTTTGAACCCGGGTTTCCGAACTGGGCTCCGATCGCGGCCGGGAAGCCGTAGCCCATGGTCCCCGCACCTCCGCTTGAGAGCCAGTGACGGTTCTTCGTGGTCAACATGACCTACGAGGTGACAAACGAGGGTGGGACTTTCGGATCACTCGC
>SXIK01000180.1 GCA_005772855.1 Planctomycetia bacterium
ACGGTGCCGCAGACGGTGCCGCAGACGGCGCCCCAGCCGCGGCCCAGAGCGGCCCGGGCGGCGCGTCGAAAGAGGAGCGACGCGGAATACGTCGGCTTGCCTTGCGCGCAGGCACGGACGGCTTCCCTTGCAAGAGTGCGCGTAAGCTCGCTCCAGGTGCTCCCCAGGGTCTCGGCGAGGCGCGGGCGGGCCTGAGCCCACGTCTCCGCTGCCACGCCGGGCGGCGCTGGCACCGCTTCCCAATCGAGGGGCGCCTGTTCCACGGGATCGAAGAGAGAAGCCGTGACGGTTGCTGGCCCGACCTCTGCAGCTCGAAAAAAGACCGGGATGCGGACCCTGGCTCCCGGTGCCAGTGCGCCGCCCCCGCCTTCGGGGTGCGCGGCCATGAGGAGGATCTCGTTCTCCACGAGCGATGGCTCATCCTCGAGCTGAAACGAGAGTCCCGGTGAGCCCACCAGTCGAATCAAGGGCGCATTTCGCGCGCTGTCGCCATGGTTGGACACTTCCACCGTCAATCTCCGCAGGCGGCCGAAGCGGATGTGCTCTCGAACATCGATCTTCGCGTCGAGGCGGGCTTGAGGATAGCGGACTCGCACTTCGAAGGCGTCCCTGAACGTGTCCTGAATTCCCGTCGAGCTTTCCAGCACCAGGTCGTAGCGGCCAGGCGCCGCGCCTTCGAGATAAAGCACGATCTCGGCGGTCGCCGCGGAAAGCACGGCGAAACTGCGGATGGGAAGCGTGCCTCCGCCAGCGCCCCGCAAGGCGAAACGGCTCGTCGAGTCGAATCCGCCCCCGTGGACGAGCACGCTCAACGCGCCTTCAGGCCCGGCATGGTCCGCTGAGAGGGAGGCGATCGCCTGGTCCAGGATCCTGCCAACGATCGATACATCGTTTGTGGCGCCGTTGAAGGTGCGCCCCTCGACGGTGAGGTTGAGCGGCATCGTGCGGATGTAAGGCACAACGAGCCGCTGAGTCTGCTGTCGGCGAGCGTCGGCGGCCCAGTCGAAATGAGTCGAGGTCGCTCTGTCGCCGAAGCGTGCGAAGATGACGGCGGAGCTGCCGCTGCTCGAGGCGAGATCGAAGAGGACGACCTTGCCGACCAGGGACGCGTCAAATACCGGGACCTGATACCAGGCGCTTGGCGAGAGAGGAGTCAGTTGCACCTCGTTGAGCGAAGTTTCGGTGGTCGTGAGCAAAAGGCTCTGAGGCCGGCAGAAAACGACGGCTCCGCCGCGCTCGCGGGGCCGGTAGGCCTGACCGCCTGCGCTGAAGAGGTTCTCGGTTTGATCGCATCCGCCGCCGACGAGATCGTCGAAGGCGACCACGCTCGTGATGCAGCCTCCGGGCGCAGGCACGGATCGGAAACGAAGGACAGGCTGCGGGGAACCATCCGGCAAGTAGACCTGTGTGCTGTAGCCAAGGACTGTTGTGGCCTCGAAGCCCATCTCGCCGGGTGCATTGAACGCCTCCGCCCTGTGAAAACCACCGTGACGGAGTCCTTCCGGCGCCGGGGCGCTGACGGTGCCGGTTGCCGTAACCTGATCCACGGGCGTCGAGGTGCGCACGCGGAGGCTCCAGCCCTCGATATCGAGGTTCGAGAGAGGCGAAATGGTGATGTACACGGTGGCATAAGGGTCTTCGAAGTTGGGCGAGGGCAGGGGTCCTGTCACCGAGAAGAGGATGTCAGAACGCAATGGCAAGGGGTTCAACGGATCCACACAGCTTGGCATGTAATCACAGCCGATTCCGCCAGGGTCCGATCCGCCCGGGTCGGGTCCACAGTCGAAGGGTCCCGGCGCCGGAGGCAGCGCGCCTCCCATGCACGAGACGAAGGCGAGAATGTAGACGCCATCCGATAAGTCCAGCATGCCGTCATCATTGGCGTCCGCGGCGTTGCCGCATTCGGGCGTTGCGCCCCCGGTGAAGAGAAACTGCTGCAAGAAGATGGCATCCGCAACGTTCACTCTGCCGTCTGTATTCGCGTCGCCACGGCGGAAGTCGGTGCCGGCGCAGAGCTGGCTCAGCCCTCCCAGGCTTGCCAGGATCGCCCCGAAGTACAGCTGTCTCGTGATTCGACAGAATGCGCGTGTCATGGCTTACCCTTCGAGAAGGCAACTCTTCTGGAAACAACCCAAACGCGTCTCACTATTTCGCGCGATCATACTGCTCCGCCGGCTATACCGACCAGAGCGTTATACCTCGCGCGCCCACACGTGAGACATTCCGAATGGGCCGAGGAGGACCATCTCAAGTCTGCTGCTCGTTTCTGCTGGTGGGGGAGGCGGCCCCTCCCCCACGTCGGCTCGCCTCCGAGCGGAGCGAGGGCGGAGCGAGGGCGGCGGCAACAACGACACGCGGCCTCTCCCTCCTCGGCGCCTGATGGGCGCCGGGCGCCTCTGGCGCGAGCAGCCGCAACCTTTCGCAGGCTGCAAAAGGTCTCATCACTGCCCGCGTGCGGTATATCCATGAACGGAAGCACTTGCCCCCGAAAAAGCCCGGGAGTCCGCGGGGTTTTGAGTTCCGCGCGCTCCCGGGCAGAGCTGAATCCGAAGAGGGATTTCGCTCACTCAGTCTTCGCACGGGGGAGGAGGCTCAGCGCAACTCAAGGAGTCCGGAGTGGGATCCACGCCGCACCCGGGAAACGGCGCGCTTGGAGCTGCTCCGCCCAGGAACAAGAATGTATGGATGATAGCAGCGTCCTCGCAGGTGATCCTACCGTCGTCGTTGACGTCGGCGGCGTCTTCGCAATCCAGAGGCTGCGGATTGGGATTCGGACGGAGGTCGGTGCAGTCGAATCCAGAATCAGGGTCAAATGCGGGGAACATGAGCAGGGAGTTCACAATGAGAAACATGTCACTGATCTCCAGGCGGCCGTTGCCATCGGCGTCGCCTCGCGAGAACAAGGCCCCCGCGCAATCTTCGGCAACGTGGATCACGACTCTCGTGGTGGACACGTTACCGTCAGAGTCTGTGGCCTTGGCAAGCATCTTATGGAATGCAACCTCGGCCGCCGCGTCAAAGGTGGCTGTCGTGAAGGATGTCCTGGTGATCGTGCCCTGGCCTCCGGGCAGCTCCCACGAGATGTCGGTGATCGGTCCGTCGAAGTCAAAAGCGTTCGCTGACAAGCTCACTCGTCTGAGATCGTTCTTGCACGTGTATCGTGGAGTGGCGCGCACGGAGATCACGGGCGGCATGTTCAAAAAAAGCTCGAAGTTGCCCAGAAAACTGTTCGTGCCGCTCTGCGCATCGAGAGCTGTGGGATTTTTGATAACCAGCGCTTCCTCTGCATCCGAAGTTAGAGTCAAGACGCCGGGCGGACTCTCCTTGAGGTAATAGTCGATGCCGAGCACGCAGGCGGCCAGGCGCGATGAATCCTTCCCGTCCTGCGACACGAGCACAGGGATGCAATTCACTGATCCCTGGAACCTGCCGGAGTACGTGATGCCTTCAGCTCCGATCTCGAAGCTGGGCGGCAAGGAGGCCATGTTGCTGATCTTCAGGCTCACGCAGGTTCTGCTGAAGAGCCTGTCGGCATTCCACCACGAGAAGTGCATCACCTCGCCCTTGAAGTAAAGGCCGTCGTCAGCCGAGGCGAAGACCTCGCCCATGCCTTCCTCCGTCCAGAGTCCCGAGCTTTCGTCAAAGTACCAGAGGGGAATCCTGTCCCCGCTCTGGTACTTGCCCTGGTACACCTCGGGCAGCCTCTGGGTCAGCGTGGCCGGGGCCAGGAGCTCGTGAATCGATTCCCCTGTCGTTGTGTCGGTGATCCTGACCTCGACCATTCCAAAGCTCTCGAGCGGAGCCTCGCTGGAGAAGCCGTTCTCCTCACCGGGAGTTACCTTCGCCAGGAGGTTGACGCCGGGCGCTGCCGTCGGGTACCGCGTGGGGTCCAGGGTCGTCATTTCGATCCGAACCGGGTTCGTCGTGGCGATGGCGCCCGCGGGCAATGTGAGCGTGCCCGGCGTGCTGCCGGCTCCGCTCACCGCGACTTGTGCTCCGTCCGCAGGATTCTCGTCAACGACGCTGACACTCACGGGCAAGAGCGTGAACCCCAGGACGTACCGGGTTTGTCCCTCTTCGAGCTGGAGCCGCTTCTGGCTCGAAGTGTGGCCCTGGGCGCTCACCGCGAGCTCGACTTGCGTTGACGCACCGAAATCTCGGGTGAAAAAGAAGTTGCCGCCCCCGTCGGCTTCCCAGTGGGCGTCGGCGGCGCCGTTGACGACGCGGACTGTGGCCTCCTCAACGCCGCTGCCGTCGGGCCTGAAGACGCGCCCGAAGACTTCGACGGGCCCCAGCGGCTGCGGACAGGGGCCGAAGGCCTCACAGCCCAGCGAGTCGGCGGTCGGGTCCACTCCGCAGGCCGGGAAAGGGGCCGGCATCGGCGCTCCGCCTGTGAAGGAGAAGGACAGGAGCCAAATCGCATCTCCGATGTTCAGCATGCCGTTGTCGTCGGCATCGGCGGCGTCGGTGCAGGGGATCGCTCCGATGCCCGAGAAGAGTTTCGACAGGATGCGAATGGGGTCCGAAATGTCGACGTCGCCGGTCACGTTGGCGTCGCCGCGAATGAAGCGCTCGACGGCTCGCCCGCTGGCGCCCGGAATCAAGGAGACCAAAGCGAGCAGAAGACAGGGTGAAAGGAGTCTGGAACGTAACATGGTCACACCTCCGTGGGGGGATTGGATAACCCTGGGGGCTCGGATCGACTGCCGGCCCCACATTGGGGTCGGCGAGCTGACTGGACCATGTGGCGAGAGGGAGAAAGGCAACAAGCTTTGTTCGAGAATGATGCGTGGGCACCGATCGTGCTGCTGGGGCTATAGGCCCCCCGGGTCCCCATGGCTCCGGTCGTCCCGGCGGCACGATGGCCTCCTTTCGGTGCATTCAGATCGCGGCCCGGAACGAAGGGATCTCGAATGAGCCCACGAGGGCGCCTTGTCGCCTCGCTGGTGTTGGAAATGGCATTCTCGACCGCTGCGTTCGGAGAGGATTGCGATCAAAACGGCATCCCCGACGACCGCGACATCGTACCCTTCGCGTTCTCCTTGGACGATGAGGTCCAGGCCATCGTGACGCCGAGCCTGCGTACGGGCTCGCGGCCGGCGACCTGGATCTGGACGGCGACCTCGACCTCGTGATCCCGCTCCGTGCGCATCCAGCCGCGGCGTGGATCCACTGGAATGACGGCGTGACTCTGTTCAGCTCGGTGACGAGGACGCCGTTTGGCCCGATCCTGGTGAGCTCCGACGAGGCCTTCGTGGCGAATCTGACGGGCGACGGCCTTCCCGACCTGGATCACCGGGACGACATCCGGGGCCAGATCGAGGTCCAGCGCAACACGGAAGGCCGCCAGTTCGAGGACGGTCCGGTCATCCCACTGCGGGAGAAGACCGGGCACGTCCAGGCCGCCGACGTGGACAGAGATGGCGACGTCGACTTGATTACGCTCTCGAGCAACACCTCCGCCGGCGACGCCGGCGGGATCACCGTGATCCGACAGGGGTCTGCGGGAGCTTTCGCAACCGCACAACTGCTCGAGGTCCAGGTAGCGGAGGCATCTGCTCTCTCGGTCGCCGACCTCGACGCGGACGGATTTCCCGATGTGGTCGCCGGCTACAGGCCGCTTGCAGGCACCGATGGGCGCGTCGCGATCTTCAGGAGCCGCGGCGAGGGAACGGCAATGCTCGCGGAACCCGAGGTACATTCGCTTTCGGTGAAACCGACTGCTGTCCTGGTCGTCGATTGGAACGTGGACGGTCTCGCGGACCTGCTCGCCTCGTTTGGGCGTCCAGGGAAGCTGGCCATCATCCTGGGCAAGGGCCAGAGGCAGCTCGCCGAGGTTGAGGTGGCGGCCCTCGATGAGAGCTTCACCAGCTTCGAGGTTCCTCTCGTCGATGCTGCTGATGTCGATGGCGACCGCGACCCTGACTTGCTGGGACTGTCGGCTGACGTTTCAGTCCTCATCCGCAACGAGGGTGGGCTGCCGGGGAGGCCTGAAGTCATCCGACTCGTGGGTCCCTTCGCGAATTTACTCCTCGCTGACGTGATCGGAGACGGAGCCAGGGAGTGAATCGGCGCTGCGGCCGACAAGTCCGTCGTGCGTGTCCGCAAGAGCGGAGCTCGGGCCAGGTCGAGCGACTACGATCAAAACGGCGTTCCCGACGAGTGCCAGCTCATCGGCAACGACTGCGACGGCGACTCCGTGCTCGACTCCTGCGAGCTCTCGCCCGCAACGTGTGAAGACCTCAACGGCCGAACTGTCCGTCCACGAGTCGCCAGATGCCTCGTTCGTTTGAGTCACGGAGCTCGGGGGGGAGCGCCTCCTCTGGAAATCCCTGGTAGCACAGGGGCCTCGTGAATCGAAGGATCGCGG
>SXIK01000181.1 GCA_005772855.1 Planctomycetia bacterium
ACCGCGGCGGAAGAGCTCGTGGACCTGCGGTTCGAGCGCCGATTCGATCCCGTTGCGCACGGCCCGCTGAAGGATCGGATCCACTACCAGGCTGCCACCGAAGGTTATTGAACCTGCTGAGAGGACAAACCCACGGGCGGGCTTCTGGCATTTGTTGTCCCAGTAGAGCTGTCGCTTGCAGATTGCCTTGAGCTTGTCCGTGCACGTCTTGTCCTCGTTGACACGCTGGCACTTCAGAGGACTCCCGATCGGCGAGTCGATCGCGTGGAAGTTGAGGCCGGCTGTGTGGCAGGTGCTGTCACACAAGACCGGGCCGATGCAATCGGAGTAGCGGTACGTAATCTCGACGGGATCCCCCGAGTCCTGGAGGGTCAGGGCGACGTCGAGGAGGTCCATGCTCGCGTTGACGTAGACGACAGGAATCCTGCGGGTGAGGCCTTCCGTGGTGACGACCACGGCGAAGTTGCCTGCGAGCATTTGGATCCCTCCCTGCAGGAACAGATGCGGCTCGGTTCCCTCCACGGCGAGAAGTTCCCGGGAGGTGAGCGCGAAGACCGCATCGCCCTTCTCGATCAGCATGTGCTCGAGCGTGCGCCTCCGATCATCGCCCGAACAGGGCTCACCGCCCGCGTTCGGGACAGGCTCGGGACCGCCCGTGAAAAGCCAGTTGAGGAGCGCCACGGCATCACTGATGTCCCGCGAGCCGTCACCGTTGACATCACCGTTTTTCGTGCCTCCGATGCCGCCGACGACGTTTAACGCGGCGTCGGCGATGCCCCGGCGCCACACGGTGAGCATGCTCAGGAAGAAAAATGCTCCCGCAATGAACCAGACCTTTTTGGGCGAACAATTTGTCGCTCTCATGATCGATCTCCTTCGAGTGGTCGCGCCTGGCATTCGGGCGCCAGCATACCCAGAACGAGGATCGTTCCGGCTACTTCAACGCGGCACGTTTGCTGATGCGCGGGAAAATCGTCCCCGTCTGGTCAAAAAACTTGACCTCTCTCTCCCTCAGCATGGCGAAGGCAACCCCCATCAACTGCTCTTGCGATCTGCGGAATATGAATTCTGTCAAGGCGCAGCTGCACAACAGAACGGCGGCTAAACTTGCTTCGTCAGGTTCCACGGGATGCTGAACTCGGCGCAGATGCCCTTGAACCAGCTCACGACCTCCGGGTGGAGCGGAATGCCATTCTTGCGCCGATCGATTTCGGTCTCATACTCGGACAAACCGGCATAGATGACCCGCTCGTGGCCCGGCGCCGGTTTCGTTCTCTGGAAGCCCTCCAGCATTCCGTCCATGTTGGCCTTGAATTCGTCAACTTCGCCAAAGGCGGCAATGTCGTATGCGGCGACGAAGTGTCCGCGCCGATCGCTGGCAAGCGTTGAAAATCCCGACGCGAACGATAGCTGCCCGCACAGGATGTCCACAATGGCAGCGAGCGAGTAGCCCTTGTGCGATCCAAGCTCACGCGTCGAGCCAAGAGGAAGCTGCATCCGTAGTGTACCCGGTGTGAACTCGGCCGCCGCGCCGCCTTCCATGTCGGGAGTGCCGTCCTTCTTGGCAACCCACCCCGGCAGCAACTTCTTGCCGTTGCGGCAGGCCAGGCCGATCTTGTTGCCCGCGATGGTCGTCATGGCTGCGTCGAATATGAACATGGGCTGCTTGCCCGCGGGCACGGCCACTGCGATCGGGTTGGTTCCGAGCCTGGGCTCTGCTCCGAACGTGGGGATCAACGAGTTACCGCCTCCGGTCATGCACCAGCCGATCATGTCCTGCTTCGCGGCCATCACAGCATGGTACCCCGCAGCGCCAAGGTGGCCCGAGTTGCGGATCACCACGACGCTGGTGCCGTACTTGCGGGCCTTCTCGATACAGATCTCCATCGCCTTTGGCGTGATCATCAGGCCCAGGCCGCGGTCACCGTCCAGTACGGCAGTGGTGGGCGTCTCCTTGACAACCCTCCATTTCGGCGTGGGGTTCAGGGCAAGATTCTTGTAGTCCTGCACGTAAGCTCTGAGCATATTGGAGACCCCATGCGTATCCACGCCAAGGAGGTCAGCGTAGAGCAGCACATCAGCGCCCAGTTGGGCTTGATCTTCCGGGACGTCACACTTCATGAAGATCGCCTCGGTGGTCGTGCGCAGCGCAGGCAGCGGAACTCGTACGGCTATTTCGTCGGATACTTCAAAATGCTTGAGCACAGACCATGGTCCTCGGCTAGGAGTTTTCTTCTGTGGCGCGGGGTCGTGCGCCTGCGCCAGAGCGACGATAGTACTACGTGTCGCCGACTTGGCAAAACATTGAGCATGAGTTACAGTCCTTCCAGGAGCGTGGCTGGGCCATCGCTAGCGGAATGCCGGATCGTCTCAAAAGTCCGTTCGGCCGCAAATATTTATTTCCACTGGGAGTCACTTCCTTGTCCTTCAACCCGACGCAATTTCTGTTTTCATTGATGGTCACTGCAATGTTGAGCAACACAGTTCTCGCGACAAACGCGGACGAACCGCTGGTTTTCATTTCCTCCTTCGAGTCCGGAGACAGGGGCGCAATTAACGCCTACCGGTTGGAGGTGGAGACCGGCCGCTTGAAGCAGGTTCATCGAACAGGGGATGCCGAGAATCCATTCTTCCTGGTTGTTTCGCCGGATCAGAGGTTTCTGTATTCGATTCATGCGAAAAAATTCGGCGGAAACGAACCGGAGCAGATCGCCGCGTATGCCCTAGAGGGTCGGACGGGCCGGTTGAAGCTGTTGAACCGGCAGTCGACTCGAGGAACTGCAAGCTGCTACCTGGAGATGGACGCAACCGGCAAGGCGGTGCTCGTTTCCAATTATTCGACGGGTAACTTGGCCTCACTGCCCGTGAAGGAAGACGGATCACTCGGTGAAGCGGCGTCGTTCTTCCAGCACGCTGGATCGAGCGTCGATCCCACTAGGCAGAAAAGGCCCTACGCTCACTGCATCGTGGTCAGCCCCAACAATCGTTTCGCTTTCGTGGCCGATCTGGGCCTTGACCAGGTGCTGAGCTACCGGCTGGATGCCGCGACGGCAAAGCTCTCACCCAATGCGCCGCCGTTCGTGAAGACACGGCCCGGTGCCGGGCCTCGACACTTGACGTTTCATCCAAATGGCAAGCACGTTTACGTGATCAACGAGTTAAGCAACTCGGTCACGCTGTTCGATCACGTTGCGGAATCGGGCACCCTGAGCGAGCGGCAGACGATCTCGACACTGCCTGCGGACTTTGTCGGCACAAGCCATTGCGCCGACCTCAAGATCACGCCGAACGGTCGGTTTCTGTACGGCACCAATCGAGGCCACGACAGCATTGCCGCCTATCGCCTCCTCGACGATGGCACTTTGGCCCTCATCGGAATTGAACCAAGCCTCGGCAAAGGCCCACAAAACCTGGCGATCGCGGCGAGTGGAAAACTCCTGTTGTGCGCGAACATGCCCGGGAGCAATGTCGCCGTATTCCGGATCGATGACCCAACAGGGAGCTTGAAATCCGTGGGCGAACCGATCTCCGTGCCAAGCCCTTCCTGCATCAGGCTGCTGCCGTGACGGAGCGCTGATCATTCTTGTTCGGGTTCGAGGCACACACCCCGGCACCACGGAGTTGCGGATGTGACAAACGAGTCTGCATGCCTCAGAAGAGCTCCTTGATTTCGCGGACTCCGAAATCGACGAGCGGAAAAGGGCGCGACTGCGGCCCGGGCACCGTGTGCTCGAGGTTGAGTCCAAGAGAGTGGTAAATCGTTGCGGCTACTTCAGCTGGCTCCACCGGACGCTCCGCGGGGTACGCACCAATTTCATCGGATCGACCCACGACGCGTCCACCTTGCACTCCACCTCCGGCAAAGTAGACGGTCCAGCATTGCGGCCAGTGATCACGCCCGCCTGCCGGATTGATGCGGGGCGTTCGGCCAAATTCGGCGAGGCATGCGACGAGCGTCCTTGGAAGCATGCCGCGATGATCGAGATCGTCGAGCAGCGCGCTGTAGCCCTGGTCGTACATGGGCGCGACGTGGTCGCGCATGCCTTCAATTGACGTGAATGGCTTCGATCCGTGGATGTCCCACGTGATCTCGTCGAAGACAGTAGTGAATGTGTTAATGGTCACGAACCGAACTCCCGCTTCGATCAAGCGGCGCGCGAGCAAGCAGCATTGCCCGAAGCGCGTCTTGCCGTAGCGCTCACGCACGCTTTCCGGCTCCTTCGAAAGATCGAATGCGTTGCGTGCCCTTGTCGAGGTCATGATTCGAAACGCGGCCGAGAAGCTCGAATCCATGAGCTGTGCGCTCTCGCTAGCTTCAAATCCCTTGACCGTGTCATCAATGACCGCACACATTCTGCGTCGGCGATCGAGGCGTGCTTCGCCGATTTCAGCGGGCGGCAGCAAGTCGGGAACCTTGAAGCCTGGCTTCGACGGATCGGCCATGAGCACGAAAGGATCGTGCGCCTTGCCAAGGAATCCGCCGTCCTGTCCGTGGGGAAGTCCGCCGCCCGTGTCGCCCATGGGCTCGGGCAGAATTACGTGGGGAGGAAGGTCGCCCTTGCGGCCGCGCAGGTACCCCAGGGCGCAGCCAACGTGCGGGGAGGTGACCCCTCCCTGGAAAAGCCGTCCAGTTTGCATCATCTGGTGGCCACTGCCGTGCACCGCGGGCGCCGAGTGGTTCATGGAACGGACGAGAGAGAACTTGTCGGCAAGCCTGGCGTGGAGCGGGAAAATCTCGGATATTTGTATATCGGGAGACGCCGTGCGAATGGGCTTGAACGGGCCGCGAATTTCGAGCGGCGCGTCGGGCTTCATGTCCCAGCAGTCAAGCTGGCTGGGCGCGCCCAGGTTGAAGATCATGATGCAAGCCCGGTCGTCGTCCGCTGTCTCGGCAGCAAGGGCCTTTTGGGCGAGGAGCTGAGGCAGAGAAAGCCCCACGGCGCCCAGGGTTCCAACTTGAAGAAAGTCGCGACGAGACATCCCATCGCAAGTACGCACGCAACCGTCGCCGGTGACTTGAAGCATTGCAATTCTCTCCCAGGGACAACTTGACGAAACGGGATGCCAGAGTGAGCAGATCGATCGTATCACAGTAGGCGGTGAATGAGGAGAGAGTGGTAGGCCCGCTGAAACTCCGCTTGGCGCACCCCGGTCCACATACCGTGATGGCTCCTCGTGGAAGCGGGAGCCCAGTAGAATACGGCAGATGTCAAACTCTCCCAGGAAGGAAGCAGACCTCATGAAGACCATCGCGTTCGTCGCCGCGGCCCTCTCACTCCTCGGTTCCTCTCCTGCCCTTGAGGCCCAGGATGAGCTCGGGAAACGCGAAAGGAAGCGAATCGAGGTCGACTGGGCACGGTACGACAGTGCGAAAAGCTTCGTGATCGAGCATGAGAAGGTGATCCCGACATCTACCGTGAAACAGGTGGCGGAGGCGCTCGATGAGGTGTTAACCCAGTACATCCAGGTCTTCAAACACAAGCCGTCGGAGAAGCTCAAGGTGCAGTTCCTCGACAGTCCAAACACCTACGAGCAGCTGGGTGGCCTGCCCAGCACGGCGGGTCACTACAGCCCGCAGAGCGATTGCCTTTACCTGAAGCAGCTTCCGTTCTACGAGCTGATTCCGACGGCCTATCACGAAGCATTCCACCAGTATCTTCAGCACTACGTGGGAAAGGACGTGGAGATCCCCCTGTGGTTCAACGAGGGCATGGCTGAATACTACGAGGGAATCCAGCGAAACAAGGAAACGAAAAAGCTCGACTACAAGCTCATCGACAACCGCAAGCTCCGAATGGTCCGGGATAAGTTCGCAACCCGCACGGCGATCCCGCTCGAGAAGCTCTTGAACGCTGGCTACGACCAGTTCCACGACAAGAGCGACAAGCACAGGGAGGAGCTGCACTACAATCAGTCCTTTGGGCTCGTCTACTTTTTCATGCAGGCAAAGGGCGGCCGACCCATCCTTCAGTTCACCGAAGAGCTGCGCAAGTCAAAGAACCTGAAGGCCGCGAACGAGAAGCTCTTCGGGAAGGACATGAAGAATGTCAAGTCGCTCGAGACACAGTGGAAGCAGTTCGTCGCGCAGGTCAAGCTGGAAGAAAAGAAATAGCGAAGGCCAACAGCCTTTCACCCCTCAGGGCTTGCCGACCTGGGTGGCCCCCTTCGGCTTCGCCTGGGTCTTGTCCGCCTCGTCGCCCTTTGCCCTGGCTTCAGACTTTTTGGCCGGCTTCGCGGTCTTGAAGAAACTCTGCATGTATTGGGTAAATAGTCCGGTTTCGGATATGAACGGCATCTCTCTCGACTCCTTCATCTCGGCCACCACCGCCTTGGGAAAAACACCAGCGACGGCTTTCATGTCGTTCAAGGGGGTCCACGGAGCCTTCATCCCCATGAAAATGAGGGCTTGAAAGCTTGGTTTGCCCGAGAACATCTTCTTCACACTCCAGCCATGGTCGGCCATCTGCGCAGCGCCGCCCGGTAGCTTGTAGAAGTAGGAGATGTTGCCGGATTCTGGCTCAGTGGGATCCGCGTGGCGCAAATTATTGAGAGCGCGCCCCATGCCACTCGCCTCGGCGGCGTCGGATGGCATGTACTTCGGTTTCCCGTCCTGCTGAATCAGGAGGTTGTCGGCGCCCTTCACAGTCTCCTTGTTTCCGGAGGTCAGACCATCCCTTCGGACGTTCTCGATCGCGTTCCGGTAGACTTCACCCGATGAACGTGGGTTGATGAGGACCAAGTGCGTCACCTTGTCCGGGTTCTCTGAAGCCAGCATCATCCCAAGGACCCCCGACTCGGGACCATGAGCCAGCACCCCAAACTTCTCGAGCTTGCTGTCCTTCATGATGTCCAGGAGAGCCTGGGCCAAAAGTTTTGTCGGGTACTGGATCGTATTGGATTTCGAGTCGCGGGCGAGGCCCTTGTAGTCGTCGATCTGGGGCATCCGGACGTAATAGACCCGCAAGTAATCCTCCACCCCGTGAAAGTACGGCCGGAAGTAGTCGACCTCGAAGCCCTCCCACGGGATCACGAGAAGCGGGTACCCATCCGGAGGCCCCGCGACCTTCATGTGGACCTCAACCTGAATGCCCTCCTTCTTCACAACGACCGTCTTGCCCGCCCCATCATCCTTCTTGTCCTTCTCCTGCTCGATCCGTTTCTCGATCGAAAACTGGCCCCTGGCGATGTCCCACCACTTGGCCCAGTCCTCCACCTGGTCCCTGAAATACTGCCCGGTAAGGATCTCGAGCGCGTATCGCGTCAACACCCACTCCCGGTAGAGCTTCAGCTTGAGCTTCTTCTTCTCGAGGGTCCGCAGGTTGTCGATGAGGAGTGGAATGCCAGATCCATCGGGGTAGAGCGTCAGACCGGTGATCGCCGCTCGACGAACGCGCGGACTCTTGTCGGCCAGGGATTCCTGGAGCCGCTTCAGGTGCTTCTTGTCCGCGTCGATGGACTTGGTCGCTGGGAGGACGAGGTCGAAGTACTCAACGCCGCGGGCTTTTCTGAGCTGGTACTTTACCTCCTCGATCATTCGATCATTGTTCCGCCCGTGGAGCTTCACAACCTCGGAGCGGATCTTCCACTGAATCGCGTAGAGAACAGCTTCGCGGGCCAACTCGTGCTTCGCGTCCGAGTCCTTCAGCAGTCGGACAATCTCGTTTTGCGCCTCCGTGGAGGTGGCTCCCAGGAGCGCCTCGTGGGCGCCCTCGCGTACGTACCAGTCCACCTTGTTCGGGTCACGCAGCGCGAGCGCCTGCCAGAGAGTCCTTAACCCCTCAGCGCTATTCACTTCGACCTGCTTGATGCCATCCCGTCGCGTCTGGCTATGCTCGGCATCAAGCGATTGCTGGAGGATCTGTTTCCACCCGTCAGCAGCATGCGCAGAGACAAACATCCACAGGACGACTGAGGAAACGATACCACTCATTGTCGATCTTCGGCTCATGGATGGCTCCCTGATAAAGGAAGTAGCAATTGTACTCAGCAGTCCGCAAACAGGGCTACCAACAGCCCAACACGGCAGAATGGCCTTGCAGGTCGACGCCTGGCCTCCCCTCGATTTGGAAAGGCCTCATTCAACGCCCAGAACGCTTCCAGATGGCCCTTCAAGCCAGCTACAATCACTGCATGCGCACCGAGCCCCGAAAGGCGATCTTGCTCGTCGACCACGGCAGCCGACTGGCCGAAGCCAACAACCTCCTGGCCGAGATTGCGAAGCTGGTCGAACAGTCAGGCCCTGAATATATCGTTCAGCAGGCGCACATGGAGCTGGCGGAACCGACGATCGCGCAGGGCTTCGACGCCTGCGTGCTCGCGGGAGCTCTGGAGGTAACTGTTCACCCGTACATGCTCGGCCCGGGGCGACATGCAACGCAGGACATCCCGCGTCTCGTGGCCGCGGCAGCGCTAAGGCATCCAGGCATCGTCTACCGGGTCACAGGACCCCTGGGAGTCCACGAAGGGCTCGCCAGTGCAGTGCTCGATCGCGTCAGGGAATCGGAGTCGAACGCAGAGCAGTCCGCTCAGGAGGAGCTCGAGGACAAGGCTCGCCTGGCAGGCCAACGGCAGCGGAAGTACGGCGCTAACCCGGAGGGTGCACGGGTAGCTAACACGACTGAAACCGATTGACTTGGAATTCGACTTCTGGGGTAATGCCCCCCGTCTAGGGCGTCTTGGTGTATCGAGGAAACTGGGACAAGCGAGGACTGCTTGTCCATTTTTGTAACCAGGAAAGGAATTTGTTGTCATGAGTATTCGATGGTCTGTGTGTGTGTCGCCGCAATCTCTGGAGCGTCGTTGATTGGGTTGCTTGCCGCAGTACTCCTGCTTCCAGCCACCGGGGGTGGCAGTGCTGCCCTCGCCTCATCCGGCGGCCGTGGCCATGGTGAAGGGCTGCCGAGCCACCACGCATTGCAAAAAGCCCTGGCCAAGGTTGTCAAGGAAGGTGGAAACAGTGGACTGGGCCTCAACATGTGGGCCAGCGTCGTGAACAGGGATGGAGAAGTCGTGGCTGTGGCTTTCACGGGCGCGGACCGCGGCGACCAGTGGCCGGGAAGCCGAGTCATCTCGGCTCAGAAAGCAAACACGGCAAACGCTTTCAGTCTCCCGGGCCTCGCGCTCTCAACTGCCAACCTCTTCTCGGCGGTGCAGCCGGGCGGCACGCTCTTTGGTCTCCAGGAGTCGAACCCGGTCGACACAGGCGTCGCCTACCGCGGCAACGCGAAACTCTACGGCCAGCAGAATGACCCCATGGTCGGCCGAAAGATCGGCGGCGTGAATGTGTTTGGCGGCGGACTCGCCCTTTACACAAGCGATGGGGAGCTCGTTGGGGCGATCGGCGTGAGCGGCGACACCTCCTGCACAGACCACATCATCGCATGGAAGGTGCGTGACGCCCTCGACCTTGACAACGTTCCCAAGGGCGTAAGCCCCACCGGAAATGACAACATCATCCACGACATCGCGGAAGATGCGAATGGCGATGCGAAGAGCGCTGGGGGCTTTGGCCACCCGGCCTGCGACGGGAATGCGGTTACCATCGCGAACCAACTGCCAACGACACATCCGATCGGGCCGAACCCGTAATCGGGGAGCTCGATCTCTCGGGATTCGGCGGATCGGTCCCGGGAGAGTTCACGGAACTCTCCCGGGACCGTCTCCTGAATGGCCTTGAGGGTGTCGGCGGGTCTTGAGCGATTTGGGAAAACTGCCTGCCGCCTGCATCTGAAAGGCATGATCCCAATGGGTGGCCATCAGCGATGGCTCGAACGGTTCGCCACCATTTATGGCCACGGGTGGCGCCAACAACCCGCCCCCCTCTTACGAACGTCCCCCGGCGGGCCTCCTCACGGAACCGCGAAGGTTCGAAGGGACGGGCGATCTTCCTCGGTACGACCGAGAGCGATCACAAGCGCGAGCCCCATCGAGCTGCGGCGCTCCTCTCCGGTCTCGTCGGGAGATCTCGAGGAGGCCTTCTCCAACCAGACAGGCTCCACAAGTGGCGCCACCGTGAGGTGATCTTCAAGGGTGAGGAAGCCGGCAGCAAAGACCTTCACGCGGTAATTACCTGGAGCCAGGCATGTCGAGAAGCGGCCGAAAGCATCAGTCTTCGATTCAATCGCCTCGCCCGCGTCGGAGACGAAGAGCAGCCGTACGTTCGGCAGCGCACCCTGAATATCTCGCATCTCGGGCCGAAGAAAGGCCGCCTGGAAGGCAATGAGCGCTATGTTGGCGGGGCAAGAGTATTCGATCTCGGCGGCAGCATTCTTTCTGTCGACGACAGCTCCCCAGAACCGCGTCGGCCGCTTCGGCCCCGGCAGCACGACCTCGACACTACCTTTCCCCCTGCAAAACGGGCATGGACCGTCGGGGCCGCCCTTCATGGCCAGCTCCGCGTTCAGCCGGGGCGATCCATCGGGAGCAATATTTGGATCGGTCTTGCCGCCATCGCACCGCCGGCACGTCCTTGTATCGACCCTGTCTCCCTCATGGAGGGTCGGGCCCGACACATAGCCCACGGAGTAGTTGATGACCCAGCAGGTGACCGGGATAAAGAGCAGGAAAAATGAGTACTTGATGAGAGATCGATAGCCGGCCTCGTACATGCCCCAGTATCGGAAAAACGAGGCCCGCGGATGAAGCCGTACGATCCGCTTCCGACTTTTCCGGCCCTTTCTCCGCGGCGACGGGGTTCCTCCATCGCAGACTTGCCATGAATTCGGGAGCCCGCCTGATATTTATTTGGCAGATTGCGGCTCTTTCGCCGTCATAATGTGCGCGGATCCCTGGCCACCAGAGGTTCAACCCATCGAAAGGAGCAACCCATGAAAATTGGCTTGTTGGCTACGACGTTCTTGGCTCTTGGTATCGCCGAGGCACATGGTTCTGCATCTGTCGGGTCACCAGCACCGGCCCTCGAGCCCACCGAGTGGCTCAACACGAAAACACCAACCACATGGAAGGACTTGAAGGGCCGTCTCATCTTGATCGAGAAGTGGGCCACGTGGTGAGGTCCCTGTAGAGGCCAAATCTCTCATCTCAACGAGCTTCATGAGAAGTTTGAGAAGAGGGGGCTGGCCATCATCGGAGTCTCCGATGAATCATCCGCGAAGGTCAAGCCTTACATCGAAGCCAACGGCGTAAAGTACCTGATGGCCATCGACAAGGCTCCCGAGTACGTCTGCGATGGCATCCCGCACTCGTGGCTCGTAAACCCCAGGGGAGTGGTCGTCTGGGAAGGCCATCCCGCCGAGTTGAAGGATGCCCAGATCGAGGAGCATATCAAGGGCGCATCGCTCACACCCCAGTTCGCGCTCCCCAAGGACCTCAAGAGCGCCGAGCGGGAGCTGAATGCTGCCAGATATGCCGAGGGCATCAAGAGCCTCGAGACGCACCTGAAAAAACCCAGGAGCCCCGAGACGGAGACAGCGGCCAAGAGCGCTCTCGAGCAGGTCAATTCCTACGGCGAGTCAAAGCTCAAGGCCGTCGACGACCTTGCGAAGGAGAAAGACTACGGCAATGCCGCGGAGATCCTCCGAAACCTGGAGAAGTCCTTCAAGGGCCACGCGGTGGGCGAGAAGGCCAAGAGCCGGCTTGCCGGGTGGAAAAAAGACGAAAAGATCAAGCTCGAGCTTGACGCCGCGGTGATAGTCGAGCAGGCCGAGACTCAGATCCAGGCCAAACAGTGGAAGGCAGCGGCCGGCATCCTCCTGAAGGTTACCAAGGGCAAGAAGTACGAGGGCACCAGGGCTCGCGAGATCGCGGAGAAACTCCTCGCGACCGTACGGCGCAAGCTGTAGCGAGACCCAGGGGGGGACCGCTGCCGGAAGGAACCACCAGCAGACGAGCACTGGACTGGGCTGTCTGCGCTCGATATGTTTCCTGAAAGTTCCCACGCAAATGTCACGAGAAAGCAGGAGGGGTTGACGTGATCCATGCCATCGAAGTGTCCAGGCCGGGTTCGATCGAGGTGCTCAAGTACGTCGAGATCGAGCCTGCTCCGTTGCGTGCGGGCGAAATACGCGTACGCGTGCAAGCCATTGGGGTGAACTACATCGATGTCTACCATCGTACGGGCCTTTACGCATTGCCCACCCCATTCACGCCAGGGTCCGAAGCTGCCGGATGCGTGGAGGCGATTGGTTCGGGTGTGACGGGTTTCGCTGTCGGTGATCGTGTGGCGTATGCCATGGCGCGTGGCGCATACGCCGAACAGGTCAACGTGCCGGCGGAGCAACTCGTGAAGATCCCCAGCGGGATCGATGTGCGCATGGCAGCGGCAGTCCTCTTGCAAGGAATGACGGCTCACTATCTCGTCAACAGTACCTATGAGCTCAAGGCCGGCATGACGACGTTGGTGCATGCGGCAGCCGGTGGCGTCGGTGGCCTACTCGTGCAGCTCGCCAAGCAGCGAGGTGCGCGCGTGCTCGCAACCGCCTCCAGGTCGAAGCTCGCCATGGCGCGCGATCTCGGCGCCGATGAAATCATCGATTACACCTCGCAAGACTTCCAGCTCGAGGTATTGCGGCTAACCAATGGTACGGGTGTTGACGTCGTGTATGACTCGGTGGGAAAGGCCACCTTCGACAAGAGCCTCGAGTGCGTTCGCACACGAGGCACGCTCGTGACTTACGGCCAGTCCAGCGGACCGGTGGCACCGGTCGATCCGCTGCGCCTGGGCAAGAAGGGAATCTATCTTACTCGTCCGAGCCTTGCGCACTACACGGCCACACGTGCGGAGCTAGAATGGCGGGCGAAGGCGCTGTTCGAGTCCATCGCCTCGGGCACTCTGCGTGTGCGCATCGATCGCGAACTCCCGCTCCGGGAGGCAGCCGAAGCTCATCGGCTGCTCGAAAGCCGCAAGACGTCCGGCAAGTTGCTCCTGATTCCCTGAAAGGGGCGGCACGCGAAGCGACTCCTGGATCGCACCAGGCTCCCTCACACCACGCGCGGAAATGGGGCCACGTGGCGGTAAATGAACACGAAGTGCAGAAATGCACCCAGCATGGCTGCCAGGTGGAAGATCTCGTGGTGACCAAGGACGCCCCACTGTGTGCTCGGCCACCGCAGGAGGTCGAGAAGGGCGCCGCCCGTATATGCGAGGCCACCCGTGACTATCCATGCCAGCGGCAGGTAGCCAAAGCTCCTCACAAGCGTTGGGAAAACGACGATTCCCACCCATCCGAGGCCCACGTAAAGCGAGGTCGAGAGCGCCTCGGGCAGGAACGCAAAGAGTAACTTGGCCACGATGCCAGCCCCCCCGACGGCCCAGACAATTCCAAGGACCCAGCGCCGCCACGCTCCCGAGAGCGCGCTGAAGCAGACGCCGGTGTACGTTCCCATGATCAGCATGAAGATCGCGGCGTGATCGAGGCGCCTTGTCCATTCAAGCGCCGCTGGAGGAAGCGCGGCGAGGTGATAGAGAGCGCTCGCGCTGAAGAGCGCGATCATGCTCCCGCCGAAGAATGTGAACGAACGACGCTTCGCTGCATCCTCCGCAGGGCTCACGCTTGCGCGCAGAATGTGGAGAGCAAGGACCGATATCAGCGCGGCCAAGAGGTGGGTAAACCCGCAAAATGGCTCGCGCAGGAAGGTGATGGAAACGAGTGGAACTGGGGCAATCACCACCAAATGTTACCATCGAACGGCTGCCGGGGTTGGCAGACCCACGGCAGCGGCACATCCATGCGCCGGATCTGCGGCAGCCTGCCGATCGATCCATGAGGAACTCCAGGAATCCCCGGAAAGGCTCGGGACGCAGAGGGCACCCGAGCCGACGTGCTGACAGGCCCACGCGCGCCTTTTGACTTGCTGCTCCGAGCCTGGCAATATCTTTCCTGTACCCGCCAGGGAATGGGAATCTACACGTCAGATCAATGTACAGGCCTTTTCAAGTGCGTCTAGACTTACACTCCACATCGACAGCTTGTTCTCATATTGTTTGGACCCACCTTCCGCGCGCTCAACGCAGCAGGGCGGCCTTGCCACTGGCCGGCGCCAGGACAGAATCTTGGCGTGGACTCTAAGGCTCCGGGAAGATGCGGCCCGATACCCAGAGGAAGCCGGACTCCCTGGCAATACGGACTTTTACGGAGGAATCTCATGCTCACACGATACCGATTGCCCCTCAACACCCTGCTCGCGGCGCTCCTCGCCAGCACCGCTGCCGCACAGAGCCCGGAAGCCAGGCCCGAGACTCCAACCGTCAAGGTAAGACACCTTCCATTCCGAGTGGTCTACGAAGCGGACGGAGTCTTTGTGCCCGCCCAGGCAACCGAGCTAAGCTTCTCACCCAGGGCCCTTGAGGGCGAGTTGCGCATCGCGGAGATCACGCCACACGGGGCGATGGTGCGCCAGGGCGAGGTCATTCTGCGCCTGGAAGACGAGCCCGCGAAAAACGTCCTGCGCGCCGCCGAGTGGGCCGTGCGCACGACGGAGCGTACCCTCGTCGAGGGCAAGGCCCGCCAGGAAGACCTTGACTCCGACTCCGAGCGTGATCTTGCCCGTGCCGAGACCGACCTCGCCTTCGCGGAAAAGAGCCTCAAAGGATATGTTGAGGTTGTCCGACCGCTCGAGAAGGAGGAGTTCGAGCTCAGCGAGCGAAGCTACAAGCACAACATTGCCGATCAGGAGGAGGAGCTCGCCCAGCTCGGCAAGATGTACAAGGAGGACCAGCTCACCGAGGAGACGGAGGAGATCGTCCTGAAGCGCTCGAAGCGGAACCTCGAAGAATCGAAAACGCGCATTTCGCTCTTCCAACAGCGTCACAGGTACGTGGAGATATTTTCTGAGCCTGTGCAACGCGAGATGCTCGAGAACGCCGTGAAGGACAAGCGCAAGGGGCTTCGCGACCTTCGGCGAACCCGCGAAACGGCGAAATTCCTGTCCAAGATCGAGCTCGAGAAGCTCGATCACGACGCTCATGCGGCACGCCAGCGTCTGGATCGCTTGCGGGAAGACATCGAGCGGATGACATTCCGCGCTCCACACGATGGCCTCATGATCCACGGCAGCTTTGAGGATCGCGTGGCAGTCAACCTGCTGAAGCGAAACGGGCAAGCGATGCCGAATGTGACACTCGTCACGGTGGCCCGTCCTGGACAACTCAAAGTGCGCTTTTCACTCAAGGAAAAGGATCGCTACCGCATCGGTGCTGGCATGTCGGCAGCCATTGTCCCGGAGGCGCTTTCCGATTTCCGGTTCATGGGAAGCGTCGAGCCTGTCAGCGGATTTCCATTGCCAGACAACTCCTGGAACACCCACGTCATCTTCGGCCACTCCGACGACAGGCTCCAGCCGCTCTTGAAGGCGAAGGTGCTCATCACGCTTCATGACAGCATGGACTCCATCGTGGTACCCATCGGCGCTGTCTTCCGCAGGGGTGACCGATCGATCTGCTACGTGCGGAGCAAGGCACTGTTCGGCGTGGCCGTCCGCACGGTCCTCACAGGGCCGGACGATGGTAAAAATATTGTAATCCGCGAAGGACTGAGCGAAAGCGACGAAGTCCTTCTCCAGGAACCGGCGCAATGAGCCACAGGCTCTCCCTCGCCTTTTTCTTGGCATCCCTGATTGGCGTCCTCGCCGATATCACCCGCGCTGACGACTCGGCGAGAGAGTCCCACCAGGACCCAAGCGCCGTCCGACAGCCGCGACCGCTGGCAACGTCGGAGGCCGCACGCGAGCCCGTGCGTCGGGGCGTCGATTTCCTCCTTGGAACCCAGCGGACGGACGGAGCGTGGGGCTCGGGCGAGACGGCGCGCACGTTCGAAGTCCTCGCGAGCATCCCCGGCTCGATCCACGCATTTCGGACCGCCACCACGGCGCTCTGTGTCCTGGCGCTACACGGTAGCCCACATCGCGAAACCGAGTGCAAGGAGGCAGTGCGCCGGGGCCTCGAGTACCTCGTCGACCACGCCGCCGTACGGCGTCCGAACGGCACGGAGATGTACAACGTCTGGTCCTTCGGTTACGGCCTGAGGGCGTTTGCGGCGCTTCTGCCAACGATCGAGGACCCAAAGCTAAAGGATCAAATCCTCAATGCGTGCGCGAAGGTCATCAAGCAGCTCGAGATCTACCAAACGCCGGATGGCGGCTGGGGCTACTACGACTTCGAGGCTCAGACTTACCGCCCGTCAGACTCCTCCATGAGCTTCACGACGGCAACGATTGTGATTAGCTTGAACGCCATCGAAAAGCT
>SXIK01000182.1 GCA_005772855.1 Planctomycetia bacterium
CGGCGTCCCCGACTCGACCGACAACTGCGCTCTGATTGCAAACTCCAACCAGGCCGATTCCGACGCAGACTCCATCGGCGACGCCTGCGACAACTGCCCCCTCGCCGAGAACCCAGATCAGCTCGATTCCGACCAGGACAGCCTCGGGGACCTCTGCGACGTCCTCGACCCCGAGCCCGACACGGACTCCGACGGAACACCAGACTCCACTGACAACTGTGTTTCGATCGCCAACCCCAACCAGACCGATTTCGACCAGGACGCTGTTGGCGACGCCTGCGACAATTGCCCGATGGCCGAAAACCCAGAGCAGCTCGACCTGGACGGAGACAAGATCGGTGACGTTTGCGAAATCACCGGAATCACGTTCATCCGCGGTGATGCAAATCGCGATGGTCACCTCGATGTGGGCGACGGTGTCAAAATCATCACCTACCTTTTCAGGGCCGGCACACTCGGCTGCCCGCTTGCCGCCGACGTCAACGACGACAATCGCGTCGATGTCGCGGACACGATTCGCGTGGTTAACTACCTCTTCCGTCAGGGCGAGGCGCCGCCAGCACCCTTCCCCCTGGCTGGCCTGGACACAACCATGCCAAGCACGCTCATTTGCACCCCGTAGTCAGCAAGGTCTGTCTGCCCGCCACGTAGACAAACTCCCCGTTTTTCCACCAAGGATCACGAGTATACCGCATTGGGTACAGCGGCATGCTTTGCGCTTGTCATCGGTCCTCAGGGCAATTTCTTCGGCTCGGCCGTCTGGCACAAACCAGCAGTGTTGGTGGGAAAACCCCACGAAGAGGGCTCCCCAGAAAGTCCCGTGGATTTCAACGTGGCCAGATTCAACTGTTCCGCCGCAAGCTGGACAGCGGGCGAACGTTGTTGGCGACTGCGACTCGGCCACATCCCCGACGTCCGAGGGACAACACTTCGCGCGGTGTGCCTTCAGCTGCTCCGTCAGTTCGTCGAGCCGTTCTCTCTCCGAGTGGTTCATTCCGGTCTCCACAAGCGGTAGGGTTTGATCAAGACGTTGAGTGCGTGACATCCTACGCGCCGAGACGAAGGATGCGAAAGGAGGGGTGACGGGCCTGCAGGAGTCGTGGTCAGCGAGTGTTCCGCGTGAGACTTTTCTCGCTCATCAGCACCGGCACTGTCAGGGCTTCTCGCCGAAGATGATCCGGTCGGCGGAGAATCGCCCCGGCCCTGCGAGTAGAAGCAGGATGGCGACGCAGAGATAAACGCTCGCCGGCTCGTAGGAACCAGCGCCAGGTCCCGGAGCAACAAAGGGATCATGGAGCACGACAGCGTGCAGCCAGACGGCCCCGGCCATCGTGCAGGCCAACCCGAAGGAGGCCAGCGGCGTCACCAAGCCGAGCATCCAAGCCATCCCGCCTCCAAACTCCGCCACGGCCGCCAAGGCCTGGAAGTCGTGACAGATAGCAGGGCTTCCAGGCAGGAGTGTCGCACCATCCCGGCTAGAACAGCTCGTGAATCGGGCTCCCGGTGACATCATGGATCGAGTTGGCAATCTTCAGAGGCCGTCCTGTGGGATGCAGGTACTCTTTTTCCCAATCGATACCGAATGCCTTGTACAACGTTGCAAAGAGGTCTCCTATGGTCACCGTACGCTCGGCGACCTGCGCACCCCGTTCATCGCTCGAACCGACCAGTTGACCGCCGCGAATCCCACCACCACCCAGGAGCAGCGACCAGCAGTTGGGCCAGTGATCGCGCCCCATTCTGGGATTGTAGTCAGGGGTGCGGCCAAACTCACCCATCACCATGACGACGGTGGAATCAAGGAGGCCACGCTGCTCCAGATCTGTAAGCAATGCGGAAAGCGTCTGATCGAGTGGAGCGGCAAGTTTTTCCTCGACGATCTTGTTGTGGTCGCTATGAGTGTCCCAGCCTACTCCACCCCCTGCTGTCACAAAGCGAGCGCCGGCAGCGACCAACCGACGGGCCAAGAGAGCGCTCTGCCCCAGCGGGTGCCGGCCGTAGCTGTCGCGGATATTGGCCGGCTCGTCTGCGATATCGAAGGCCCGGCGCACGGAAGGGGAGAGCAGCATATCCCACGCCTTCTCCTGGAATTTGTCCCTGTCGGTGCGTTCAACCAGCCCCAGGCGATGGCGGTATTGCCGATCGACAATCTCCAAGAAGTGCTTCCTGTCCTCCATCTTCTCGGGCGTTAGCGACGCCGGCAGGCTCAGCTCGGGCACACTGAAATCCGGGCCAGTGTCTGCGGCCCCGGAGTCGGGTGCCAATTTCCGGGCAGGTACTGACATGGGATCGTATTGGCTGCCCAGGAAGTGAGCCCTGAAATGCTCCTCGAAGGAGTTTCCAAACTTCGGTGCGATCACGTAGGGCGGCGCTGCGCCACGCGGCCCCATTTCCTTTGTGATGATGGAGCCCAGGCTCGGAAACTTCATGGCCGGGCTCTGACGGTGACCGGTCATCGCATAGTGGTGCGCTACACCGTGAGTATTCTCTTCCGTATGCATGGATCGAATGATGGAGACCTTGTCCATGTGCCGGGCGACTCGCGGGAAAAGCCCGGAGATCTGTATCCCGGGCGCGTTGGTGGAGATCGCTCTGAAAGCTGAGTTGGGCTTCGGATCCCAGGTATCGACCTGGCTTGGGCCCCCATCGAGCCAGATAAGGATGCACGCCTGGGCTCTGGCCTTCTCTTCGCCCACCCCAGCCGCCATCAAGCTCGCGAGCTCAAGATGCTGGCCAAGGCTGATGCCCAGAAAGTTCAGGGCCCCCACGCGCAAGAAATCGCGACGCCGGTAGTGGCCTCCGCCGCAAAGGCCATACTGCTGAGTCTTCATTCGGTCTCTCATTTCACCCTCCAGGAGCTCTTCTCCTCGGCCGAGGGCAGACCTCGGCCAACCGTTCTAATGATTGTGAAAAAACTCCTCTGAGCAGATCAGAGCCCAGAGAAGCGCCTCGAACGCCTCCCGGCGAGAAGATTTCCGCGAGATCATGGCTGACAGCTCGAGCACCTCCTCCTGCTCGGGCAAACGGCCGAGCGACGAGAGGTGCAGTTCCCCAATAATCTCCGAATCCGAAGCGCTGCGCTGGAGCAAACGGTCGAGTCGGCCGCCCTTTTGACCGAGTTTCTCGTTGAAGGTTGAACCCACCAACGTATGCAAGGCCTGCGCCTGGGTGGGTAGAGTTGAACGTTCCGGCAACACTTCGCGAAGTGGACGCCCAAAAATTTCCAGGAAGCCAGATTCATAATTGGCCGGGTACTTTAACTGGATCGCACGGGTTCCCCGGGGCAGCTTCCCCGAATCGGCCGTGGCGAAGAGCTCCGGAACGCCCGTTGCGCTCGAAATTGCGTCGGACAACACCTCCGCATCCAGCGGCCGGGGCCAACTGCGCGAGTAGTTGAGGAGGTCGTCCTTGTTGGTTGCGTTCGGCGTACTCGACAGTTGGTAGGTCGTCGACCGGACGATCGACCCCACGAGATGCTTGAGATCATACCCATGTTCCCGGAAGTCTCGCGCCAGGGCTGCGAGAAGCTCAGGGTGCGTTGGAGGATTGCTCCAGCGAAAATCGTCCACGGGGTTAACAATCCCGCGACCAAAGAAGTACCCCCACACGCGATTGACCACTGCTTCAGCGAAATAAGGGTGCGAAGTGATCATTCGCGCCAGCGCCAACCGGGGATCCCGCTTTTCTGCTTCTGTAATCACCTGTCCATCAATGAATCGGGGTTCCACCAGTTCCTGGGTGCGGGGATGGCGGACGACCCTGAAGGCCAGAGCGGTGGTGCCCATGTCGGAGAGGTCAATCTCATGACCATCCGGGTCGTCGAATAGCACCTGGTCTTCCACCCAGGCCGTGTTCGTCATTTGGCCGAAGAATGCAGCAACGCCCCAAAACTGGCCCTGCGTCCAGGTGTCGAACGGGTGGTCATGGCACTGTGCACAGTCGAGTCTCCGCCCCAGGCAGACGCGGATCTCTTCCGACACAATCTGTTCGACGGCCGGAGGCTTGCCAGCAGAGGCCAGATAGTGGGTGGGTGGACCGGACACTCCCTGGGCGGCGATTCGCTCGCGAACTATCTGGTCGTACGGCTTGCCCGCCGCCAGTCTATCCCGCAGCCATTGCCAGTACGCGCTCGCTGGAGTGGGACGACCCCTGACGCGAAAGAGGTCGGAAAAGCGGAAGGTCCAGTAGTCCAGGTACTCGGGTGAATTCAGCAGAGTCTCAATCAGCTTCTCGCGCCGGTCTCGATCCTGGCTTGCCAGGAACTCTCGAATTCGTTCCAGGGGCGGAAGAGTTCCCGTCAAGTCCAAGCAAACGCGGCGGAGAAACTCTGCATCCGTCGACGCTGCCGACGGCTGGATGTGAAACTTGCGCAACTTCGCGAAGACGTGGTCATCGATGAAATTGCTCCGAGGGGGCTCCAGAAAGGTGGGAAGAGGTGCGGAAACCACCCCGATGCAGGCGGTCGCATTGTGGCCCACGGCCCGGATGAGTACCGAGGTTTCCCCAAGTCCGACAGCTTGGACCAGCCCTTCGGGCGTGAGGAGAGCTACTGCGGGGTTCATCGACTGGTAGTACACTTCCCCAGTGATATCCCTCTGGCGGCCGTCGGCCAGGTGGGCGGTGACAAGCAGCTGGTGTCTGCCCGACAAACCCAGGACGGCTTCCTTGGGGAAGACCTCCAGGTGGTCGATCCTGGAACCCTGCGCCTCCCGATAGGAGGCTCCCTTCTGGATCCAGGAGAGAAGGGTCCTGTAGTCCTGCGAATCCACGGCAAGCCGTTCTCCTCCGCGATGGGGGACCACACGGGTCGGCTTTTGCAACAACAGGCTCTTTTCAGGTGCTCGGGTGTTGACCCTGGGAGTTATGGGCTCGGCTGCCTCGGGACGCAGAACTTGGTATCTTCCTCCTTCAACAATCCACCGGTAGTCCTCGCGCGGATCGAGCGCGTTGAGGGAAAGTTTGAATCCTCCCATTCCCTTGACACCCCCGTGACAGGCGCTGTCGTTGCACCCACGCCGAGTCAGGATGGCGCCGATCTCCTCGGCAAAGCCACCGGCTTCCTCGTGCACGGACGTTCGCAACTCCACCTGCGCCTTGGCAGTCTGGCCGGAGAGCTCAGCTTCAAGAATGACCTGTCCCTCGGATAGGAAAGTGACGCTACCGGCAGGATCCAGCCTGGCAAGCCGCTCATCAGAACTCGAGATGCGAGCCTGGGAAGTCACGTCTCGCGTCATGCCATCGGAGTATTCGCCGAGAGCCAGAATGCGCTGCGACGCACCCGAGCCCCAGAGCGTGGCCGTCGGCGGAACCAGTCGAAGGGCCACGAGTCGCGGGGACTCCTGGGCCAGGCCGGGACTACCCGCACGCAGACCACACACCAGCACCAGGAGCATTGTGCCTGGCTGAATCAATGGCCTCTCGCACTGAAGGTATCTGAACATGCGCCTCATTCCTTTCCTGTCCCCTGCGACCCAACCGCAGTCGGCGCGAGCACCATCAGTGGCAATTCGTGGGCCAAGAAACGGGACCCGGGCTTGCCGTCAAGAACCGGCGTGACGAAAAATCGCAGAAGGTGAGGTTCGGGGGTGGGTAAAGCCTCCGGGCGAGCAACCAGTACAAGAGCCATCAGCCGCCGACTGGGACGAAACCGCTCCTTGTGGACAGTACCTCGCGACTCATAACGCCCTTCAATGACCTCCCCGCTCGTCTCGAACGCCGCCGAGTCCAGAGACGAGCCAGAATACGCTTCGACCCCCGGGGGCAGGTTTTCAACGCCAAGGGCCAGATCGCCCTTGAAGCCTTCCTCCCTCTCGGCGATGAAGACGAGCTTCTTCGCCTCGCCCGCCGGGAGATTGATCCTGTCTTCCTCGACCTCGGACGAAGATCCCAACACACGGAATATCTTGGGCAGAACGCGTCCCACATGGGGGAGCTGAGGCCGGATCAGCACTCGATAGGTGAACTGAGGGGCTCCGTTCCGCGAGGTCAGATCTCGCACCTCCAGTTGGTGATCGCCACCCTTTTCAAAGGTGTAAACCGTTTTGGGTTCGAGGCTCTTGACCCAATCGTCTCCATCCCCGTCGATTTTTCGGTAAAAGTTGTTCAACAGCTCCTTCCCATCCGGGCCGATGATTCCGAGGCGAGGCGCGAAAGTCGGATGTGGAAGTCCGGTGGTCTCTATCTCAAAGGCCAGTTTCTGGCCGGGGACCACCCGGAATCGATAGAAGTCGACATCGCCCGGAGAAGCGATGGCGCCCTCGACAATTACCGGAATTGAGATCTCCAGGGCGGAGCTGGCGCTGTCATTGGGCTCCGTTTCCAGTACAAGGCCCGGTGCTTCAGAAAGCCCGGCACCTGCGGGCTTCGTCTCACCGGCCGAGGCGAGCTGCAATTCCGACGCAGGTCCGCCCCGTGCCTGAATCTGGTGCAGCCAGTCGCCCGCAAGCTTTCGGGCGAAGGTTCTCTCCTGCCAGTCCGGATTCATCGCATGGGCTAGTTGGCGGGGTGACCAATCCAGGGATCCGCTCCCTGGGTCCACCAGGCAGATGCGAAGCTGATATTGGAAATCTTGGCCACTCCGACCCTCGGCCGCACCGACGTCGATCTGAAACCAGCCACTCTTTTCGAACTGACAGGTCCGGCGCGGGAGATAGTGAGACGAGAAGGTCAAAGGAGGAAACACAAAGTGGACGGAATGATCCTGGCATGTCAGCGGGTCCTTTCGGTGCGGATCAAACCAGCTCCCGGTCGTCTGGTAAATCTCCAGCGTCGGCTCGCGAAACCGGTCCGGAGCAATGGGGGCGGAAAGGGCCTGGGTGTAGGACGAGGAGAAAATTCCACTGCCCGTGATAACCTCGAAGAGTAGCTGCTGTCCCCGAGCGACGTCGATCGCGTAGGAGTCCAATTCGCCCGGCTCTGACAGCCTCCCATTGACGACCACCGGGAAGCTCACTATCTGGGGTGGATCTGTGTTGTCGCCCTGCACCTCCTGCTCCTGGAGCACGGGCTCGGCAACAATCTGCAGCGAAAACGGATTGGAGACACCCAGCGGCGTGACCAGCCGAATGGCGTGAGGGCCTGTCTTGGCCAAGGGGCTGACCTCGACGCGCGCCAGGACCCGGTATTCGTCTGGCTCCAGCTCGGGTTTTCCCGTGCTGTTCCGAGCCTTCTCAACGCGAAAGACGGTCGCCTTCACCAAATCGCAGTCAGCCCAGAGCTTGTAGGCCTGACCCAGATGCTTCCCCAAAATTTCGACTTCGAAGGTGCTCCCCAGCCGCCCCCCCAGTGGGGTAATGCATGTGAGCTGAGGTTCTGCCGCGAGTGCGAAACCGCCCCAAAACATGAGCAGAACGCTGATGAGGCAGGAATGTATTGGGGTCAGGCTGCTTCCAGGTCGAGTGACTGTTTGTCCCGCAAACGTCAATCCATTCTGCACAACTCCGGGTGAGAAGAAGCCAGACCCATGGATTTCTCTTCTTGCCATTAGATCCACGGTCGCTATCAGAACCCCAGGACCGCTCTGTACCGTTGACTCGGCGCAATCATAAATAGATATTCTCGCGCAGGCTTCCACGGAGTCCAGAGGGTTTTTGGGGGCTGAGCCGGGCGTGGAAGGGAGTTTTGTCTTCGCGGGGAGTGAGTTTCAGCAGTCCTGTAGGCCCTCGAGGGCCTACCGCACTGCTGAGTCGCCAAGTGACAAGTGGATTCGTCACGCTCCGGGCGTGGAGGGGGCTTGGGGGCCGTCACACTTGGCAACGTCAGTTGGCGTCGTGAGGCGGCCGGGCGATCAGTCCTCCCCGCTCAAATCCTCCCCGTAGCCATCATCCGGAGGCGGAGGGTCGATCCAGGCGGCCTCGGTGTTGGGATAGCGTGCTTCGCTCGGGGGCGGGCCAGGCGCCGACCGAGCGCACAGTCACGTCGCGTGTTCTTCGCCGTAGTTCTTGCGCTGACCGAGATCTCCTTTCCCAAGTCCAGGATCGAGTCGTGGTGGCGATCGATCAAGCACCAGTGGCGCCACCAAAACACGCTCGAAACTGTCTCGTCGCTCCGGAGCCTCTTCTCGTTCCACGTCCAGGAACACAACGCTCGTCTCCCCCACTCCGCCTTCCGCGGCCAGACGCCCGACGATATGTACTTCGGAACCGGCAACCGCGTTCCAGAGGAGCTCGCTTCTTGCGGGCGTGGCAGCGGCGGCCCGCATCGCAGGGGGCGGGACTTTCCACGAGGCTGCACTCGCGCTGACGGCCGTGGGACCGCGACCCTTGCTCGTCGAGGGCGCCACGGAGATCCTGGAGGGCCTGCGGACCAACGACGAGGGCCGGCATGGCGAAGAAAACGAGCCCGAAGACGAGGAGCAAGCCGAGATCGGTAAGTTGTGCCCCCTGAAAGTTCCTGTGCTGGAAGAACGGAAGCAGCGCGAATACTGCGAACGCATCGAACAGGAGGAGCGCCGCAATCGGCGCCAGGAACCTTCGCTGAAAACCGCGCGGAGGGACCTGGAGACGGATGTAGCGCCCAAAAATCTCGATTCGTGAACGCATGCCCGCAGGTGGGTGCGAAAGGTCCACTGTCGGCCGGCCTTCCCGCTGGAAGCGTTCCCGCAGCGACTCATCCACGTGCTCGGGTGGCGTGACGCGATCCTCCCCCCACGTTGAGTCCACGAAGTTGAGCCGGATACGTTTCGCCAGGTCCTCTGCGCACTGGCGTGCGGCCTCGTAGGTGCGCTCCGCGGTCACGGAGAGGTGAGCCTTGTCCTCCCCGGCCAACCGCACGGTGAAGACGCTGTAGGTTCCATGCTTCGACCTGCGCAATTCCTTGGCCAGGAGAACCCTGTCAAATTCGTCGAGCGAGCCGCTGTGGCTTCGCAGGGGAAGGAGGACGCTCCACCAGCGGCGGTAGGAGCGTCCTCGGACGTCGATATCGAGGCCGTTGCGGCCAAGACAGACGATCCAGCCCAAGAGGGCGAAGATGCTGCCCATGGCCGCTCCGCCGATTGCTGTGGAGTCCCCCATCCAAACCAGCCTCAGACAGACGCCAGCGGCCATGAGGCCCAGGGCTCCAAAAAGCAGGCCCGGGAGGATGAGCACCCCACCACCACCACGGTATTCGATTCGGTCGGAGTCCGGGGAGCTTACCAGTCTCATGGGCAGCAATATGCCACGAGAGCGGCGTGCCTGCACCGAGAAAGGAAGCCCGCGTCTTGAAGCGCCGAACGCTCGGGTGCACCTCGCTCCTGGCCGGCTCCACATCGCAGAGCTAAGGCCCAACCCTGCTGCGGTCTGGATGACCCAGATGGCGCGCAACGTCAGCCTGGCCGGCGACTCCTTCCTTCACGGCCCGAGCTGAGGGAATTCTTCGAATTGTCCTGTTGACAAGCTCGCACGAAAGATCTAAGTGCTTCACTGTTGAGTCCGAATCAGTGAGATTCGATGGTGCTGGGCGTCTGGGGGATCGAGGGCAAGAGCCCCGGGTAAAAACACCTGGCAGGCGTCGCGAGCAGAACGAGCGAAGAAATTCGGACCTGGGTTGTCCGGATGGGTTGACGTTCACGAAGGGGGGCGATCTCGAACACCGACACCTGTTGGTAGTAGGAGTTCAAGGATCCTGTTCGACTGAAGTCCTTCAAGGTCGAGAGAGGAAGATCCTGCGGGCGCTGTGCTCATGGGCCTCCGACTCGACACGGCCCACGTTTTTTTTGAGGGAGGTTGACATGGAACGACGGAATGTCTTGTGTTGGGGCCTGGGCACTTGTGTGCTCTCGGCGGTGCTGAGCCTGCCGCTGGCGGCTCAGAGTGCGCCCTCGGCCGGCTATGCGCTCGAAAACGGCGACG
>SXIK01000183.1 GCA_005772855.1 Planctomycetia bacterium
AGGTGACGGATGAACAAATGGACTCGATCCAGATCATGCCGCACAAAGACCATCCGCAATGGAACTACACCATCAACTGCAAGTGATTTTACGCGGAACTGAAACATACAGTTTTGTAAAAGTTATTTTGGCGGGTCCCCTTACAAAGCCGCGGAGCTCGAGTGCGCCCTCAACAAGCTAGCCTCATGGCGGGGGAGGAAGACATCCCCCGCACCGGCCGTTCGCTTCGTCCTCCCTCCTCGGTCGGACTCCGCCTCCTCGGTCGTCCCCACCCCGCCGGTACCGGGCGTCAGGGTTCCCGCCCTGGTCGCCCTGCCCCCCCTCCTCGGGCTCGATAAGTACCGGGCGCCTCCGGCGCCGCTGGTGGATGAGCGTTGGCCAGGATGTCCCCATCATGGCCGCGCGGAGCATATGCCTTCAGTTGCCCCGGCGACGGGCGGCCTCGGTGTCTGGAGCTCTCTTCCGGGGCGAGCTGCGAGAGCCCGGGCTGCGGATTCTCTCCTCGGCACGAATGAAGACTCCGTGCTTCGGCTTCAGTGTTGTCAGAGGCTGTGGCACCACTGGCCGCGAGTCTGCCGCTTCCCAGCGAAACTCCCTCGCGGCCATACTGATCACGAGCTTGCCGAGGACCATGGCGAGCCCCTGCGCGATGCAGAATCGGCTGCCACCGCCGAAGGGAAAGTATGCGAATCGATGTTGCGAGGCGGCGCGCTCGGCTGTCCACCGCTCGGGATCGAAGAGCTCCGGTTTTTCCCAGAGGGCCGGGTGGCGGTGGAGTACGTACTGGCTGAGAAGGATGGGAGAGCCAGCGGAAATTGAGTAGCCCCCCAGGACATCGTCCTCGAATGGCGTGCGCACAATGACCCAGGCCGGCGGATAGAGGCGCATCGATTCCTTGAGCACGCGCTCGGTGATCCCGAGCTTTTCAATGTTTTCCATCGATGGAGTCTCGCCCCCAAGGACGACGTCTGCCTCGGCCGAGACGCGTTCCGCCCAATCTGGATGGCGCGAAAGCAAATGGATCGTCCAGGCGAGTGCGTGGGCAGGAGTATCGACGCCGGCAATGAAAAGTGTCACGATCTCATCGCGGATTTTGCGGTCTTGCAGGCCAGCCTCGGAATTTGCCTCCGTGGCACGCAGCAGCCGATGGAGGAGGCTATCGTGGTGTACCGTCGTTGCTTTCTGTTCCCTGATTATCCGGTAGACATTGCTGTTCAGCTCCTCGAGGGCGCGGCGAAAACGACGGTTAAATGGGGTCGGAAACGAGTCAAGAAAGGGCAGGAGTGCCCAGGCGCTCCGGTTGATCTTCTCGTTGGCCAGGGTCACTCCACGCGAGATCGCCTCGTGAGTGGCCGGATCGAGCTCGGAGTGGAAGAGAACACGACAGGTAGCTTGCAGCGCGAGCCGTCGCATGTCGTCCACAGCGTCGAATGCTTCCCGTCGCCTTGCTCGCCGCCGCCAGTCCTCGAGAAGGTCACGGACTGCCTTGCAAAGAAACGGAACGTATGCCGCTATTTGATGCGACCCAAAGGCCGGCTGAATCAGCTGGCGTTGGCGCTCCCACTCCTCACCCTTGCTTGTCGCCAGGCCCTGCCCCATGACGATCTCGGCTGCGGCCAACCCCTTGCCCTTCCAGTAGTTTTTCGCATTGTCGTGGAGCACGTGACCGACCAGATCCGGGTTCGAGACCAGGAAAAGGGTAAACTTGCCGAGCCCAATTCGGGCTACATCCCCACACTCTCGAGCCACCTCTGTGAAAAAGCGGAGCGGGTCCCGCCAGATGCGTGGGAGGACTCCGAAAATGGGCCACCCGCGTGGGCCAGGAGGAGAGGTGGAGCGAGCTGGCATGAGGTTCGACATTCGGTGATGGCACGTTCATTGGAATGGGTCCGGGCTGTTCTGACAGCTTTTGACCAGAAATGAACGCCGAGAGTCTCTACTGGTTGGCTGCAGATATCAAGAAGGCCCTCGGGCGCGGTACATCCAACGGAGCCGATAGGTGCCGGGCTTGTTGATAGTCACGGGAGTGCGGCTTGTGGAGCAGGATCGAAATTCGGCTCTCTCCAGTTCCTCGCCTGGTGGCTTCAGAGCGCGGGGCCAGACTGGTCGCCGCGTTGACCGGAAGCTCATTCCCCGGGGAAAATTCCTCGACAGACGGCGCCGGTATACCTCAGGAGGCACTCCTGATCGTCGGCGGGCTGGATCACCGCGTCGCCAGTGTCTGCCCACACCAGTGGCTCGGGTTTGCAGGCTCGAGCTTGGCACTCGCACCGGGGTGTTGTGCGGGCCATGCGTTCGTGTGTCTTGACCCCACGGGCCCGCAGGCTTCAGGTTGCCGCGACAGGTTGACGGATGGCTCGGTTACGTTCCTGGAATCGACGAGTGAGGGGCTGTTCCCCCCCTCGGGTTAAGTGGTAGAGTCTGAGCTTAACCAAAATAGAGGAGACACGCACTCATGGTCAAACTGTTCCCCCGCTTCCTGGCCTCTTTCCGCCTTCTTTCCCTCTTCGCCTTGCTGCCAGCTGCCCTCAAGGCCGAA
>SXIK01000184.1 GCA_005772855.1 Planctomycetia bacterium
GAGCCGCAAACGGCTCGGAGGGAGCCGGCGCCAGCGAGAGCTGGCGGCTCCCGAGAGCCTGGCCCGGAGGCGCACGCGCAGCGCGCGACCGGAGGGGCCGCGTGTCGTTGTTGCCTCCACCCTCGCTCCACCCTCGCTCCACCCTCGCTCCGCTCGGAGGCGAGCCGTCGTGGGGGAGGGTCCGCCTCCCCCACCAGTAGAAACGAGCAGCAGACTTGAGATGGTCCTCCTCTGCCCATTCGGAATGTCTCACGTTTGGGCGCGCGAGGTATAGATGCTGATGGGGCGTCAGTCCACATAGACAAATTCGTTCAGGCACAATACTGCATGGCAAAGCTCCACCAGCGCCTGGGCGCTGACAACGGACGCGTCACCCCCGGCGACCTTGCTCTGCTGGTGGAAGAACTCGAGCATGCGACTGTGCTCCGATTCGCTGGGCAGCCGCCCGAGGGCAATCTGGTAGGCTCGGTTGAGGGCGGTGCCGGGCGCCACATCCTTTGTGGGGCAAATTCGTTGCGCCAACCTCTCCGCCTGTTGTCGAACAAACGGTGAGTTCATGAACGCCAGCGACTGAGTTGGCACTGTCGTGCTGATCCGCTCGCCAAAGCTCTGGGTTGGCTCCGGCGCGTCAAAAAGGGTCAACCAGGGTATGAGCTCACTGCGCTTCACGCGCAGGTAAATGCTCCGGCGCGGGTTGTCCTCGAGAACGCTCGGACCGAACATGCTCGTATCGGAATTTCCACCGACGGCCAGCAGGGAGTCGCGGATGATCTCCGCGTCCAGCCGCCGGGGCTTGTAGTGCCACAAGTAGCGGTTGTCCGGATCTATCTTGAGGTTCTCCTCCGAGACTTCGTTGGACTGCTGGTAGACCGCGCTGAGCAGGATCTGCTTGTGCAACGGCTTGAGCTTCCAGCCTCCCCTGACCAGTTGAGCCGCGAGCCACTCCAGCAACTCCGGGTGCGTGGGCCGTTCGCCTTGAGCGCCGAAATCGTTTGGAGTGCGAACGATCCCATGACCGAAATGACGCTGCCAGAGTCGATTGACCATCACGCGCGCCAGGAGCGGGCCGGCTCCGTGCTCCACGTCCGTTATCCAGGCCGCCAGCGCTGCGCGCGAGTCGGCTGGACTGGCGCCAGGTTGCGGATTGGTCGGCGCCGCCGAATCATCGCCCCGCCAGAGCACCTGGATGATGCCGGGCTCCGCCTTGCCCTGTTTGTTGTCGACTTCGCCACGCCGCAGCAGAAAGACATCCTGCCCACCGGCGGCCGTCGAGTAGACTTCCGTGAGCGCCGGACGCGGTTCCGTCGCCGCTTGATCGCGTAGGGGCTGAAAGACTTTCGCCGTCTCCGCTTCGAACAGACTGAACCAGCGGACCATCGACGCGCGCATGGACTCGGGCAACTTGTTCTCATTGGCCTGGAGGATTGCTCGAATTTCACCGAGGTTTTGCGGGGCGATATCGCCTGCCCATGTCGCTGGATTCGGCTCCGTGGTGAGCGAAAATCGAATCCGGCCCGGGGCGAGGTCGAGGAACTTCAGTTCGAACGCCAGCTCGGTGCCGCCCCGGAAGCCAGGCAGCGGTGTCTCGAGCTCGAAGACCGCTGCGTTGTCTTTTCCTGCCGTGGAGCGCACAACCCAGGCGGTCGTGGGCTGGTTGTCGACGGCGTTACTCAGAGGCTGGCCCACGTCCTCGAAGGCTGCGAAGACGGGTTTGAGATTCAGTTCTTGCGGCAGGTCCCAGGTGTTGGGGTCGAGTGGCCGTGCGGTCACTCTCAACTCGGCCAGTTGAAAGCTTCCGTCGCTGTTCAAGCCTGGCCCCCGCCGCGGCAGCGACTTGTCTGTGAACGCGTCCATCCGCAGAGCCGTGATGTTGTTCTGAAAGGTATGCACGGTCACGTGGTATTGCTCTTCGTTGCCGACCGTCCGGGGCTTGCCGCGTCTCGAAATCTTGGTGCCTGGAATCAGCGAGCCGTCGTGAGCGACGATGCCCCCCGGCAGCCATTTCAGCCACGAGCGTTCCGCCTCGAGCGCCACGGGTTCCAGCACCTGCCAGTGCGGCGACTCAGGCTGTTTCGGCAATTCGGCCGCGCTCCATGCTTCGAATCGTTTCGGCAGCTCCTTGTCGGCGAACTTGCGCAGCGCATCGACCAGTGACTCTCGCTCCTGGCGGTGCCGCTCCAGAGCCTGCTGCGTGGCGGCCGGATCGGAATCAAGCTGTCGTGGACTCTGTACAGTACGCGCGAAAGCAGCCGCCAGCGCATAGTAATCCTGCTGCGGAATCGGATCGTACTTGTGGTCGTGGCAACGGACGCAACCGAGCGTGAGCCCCAGCATGGATCCGCCAACCGTCATCAGCATGTCGTCGAGCTGGTCGTAACGTATGCGCTCGATGGTCTTGGCCGTGATCTGCCCCGGGTAAGGTCCGGCGACGAGAAAGCCAGTGGCGGCGGCTGCGAGGAAGTCATCGGGCTGTCGCACGTCCCCGGCCAGCTGCATCCGCACGAACTGGTCATAGGCCATGTCGCTGTTCAGCGCCCGCAGGACCCAGTCGCGATAGTGGTACGCACCGGGACGAAAAGCATCGAACTCGTACCCGCCGCTCTCGGCAAAGCGGGCGACGTCGAGCCAGTGCCGGGCCCATTTCTCGCCGTAGTTTGGACTCTCAAGGAGGCGGTCGATCACCTTCTCGAATGCCTGAGGTGACTCGTCCTTTACAAACTCCTCGATCTGCTCAGGCGTGGGCGGCAGGCCGACCAGGTCGAAGTATGCGCGGCGAATCAACTTTTCTCTTGAGGCCGGAACGTTCCGGGTGAGCCGTTTTTTTTCTTGAGCGTCGATGACGAAGCAGTCGATGGGCGACTTGACGCTCTGCCCGTCCGGCACCGTGGGAGGCGTGACGGTCAGGAGAGGCTGGAATGACCACCACTTCCGGCCCTCGGCGATGTTGATCGTGCGCAAGGCCCTGGCTACCACGCCTCCTCGCCTCGGATCGGGGGCGCCCATGTCGATCCACTTCACAAAGTCGGAGATGACTTCGTCGGCGAGCTTGCCCCCTGGCGGCATCTCGGGGCCCTCATACCTGAGAGCCTTGATGAGCAGGCTCTCGGCGGACTTTGCCTTCACGATGGCTGGACCGCCATCGCCGCCTGTGAGCAGGCCTTCAGCCGAATCCAGGTAGAGTCCGCCCTTCAGCTTTTTTGCGTCCCGGGCCTGAGCCGAATGGCAACCGTAGCAGTGCTTCACGAGCACCGGTCGAATCTTCTGCTCGAAGAACACGATGCCCTCGTCGGCCTTCGTCTCCGCCTGTGCCGGCACAGCGATCGCCGCGAGTATCGCTTCCGCCAGGATCGCCATTATTGTCCATCGAGGGATCATCAACAATCACCGTCCCGAGGGACGGAGCCTCCGCTCGGCACAGCCCTTTCTTTACATTTGAGGGGATTCCCGTCCAGTCAAGACCTTCGCATGCAGAATCAAAGGTAAACCTCCCGAAGCCCGCGGCACAAGCTCGTTGTTGAAAAAAGGCCGACAAGGGAACCGGGGAGGGTTTCGAGGCCCTGGTAGCGTTGCCGGGGGAGGCTCTTGCCGGCTCTGGGCGCCTGGGCCCCGCGCAAGATCGGTGTCAAGCGTGCCACTTGAAGATCACGCCGAGCATGGACTTTTCCCGGCGGTACGCCATCTCGTACGCTTCCGCCATATCTTTGTAGTGAAAACGGTGGGTAATCAGTTGGCTCGGTGCGAGCCGGCCGTCGGCCATTAACGAGAGCATGTGGGTAGCGTTGCGGTCCATCGAGTAGTGATCCTCGATCGAGCGGGGTTCCTTGCAGGCGTTGGGGTAGAGATAGCCGGCAGTGCCGCTGACGGAGACCAATGAGATCCCCTTGAGGTAGAAATACTGCATGGAGAGCGGGTTGAAGTCGAGCTCTGCTTCGCCACGACCCAGCAGGCTCACAATGGAGACTCGACCGTTCGAGCGCACAATGTCCACCGAGGTGCGATAGGCGGGCCAGGGGTTGGCTGTCAGCACCACCAAATCAATGCCGGTGCCACCCGTGAACGCCTCGAGCTTGGAGTGGAGGTCGGGGTCATCATAGCGCATTGCGGCATGCGCCCCGACTCGCCGCGCGAGATCCAGGCGGTAGGCGTCATTGCCAATCGCCGCCACCCGGGCACCAAAGAGCGGTCCAACCGCCACTGCTCCCAGGCCAAGAGTGCCAAGGCCAACCACAGCGACGTTCTCGCCTGGCTTGAATTGGGCCTTGTGATAACAAAGCGCACTGAGCGCGTAGAGGTGACAGTAGACTGCATCCTCGTCGGTCACATTCGGCGGCGCCTTGACCATGCTCGCGTTCTCGGTGAGGATGTACTCGGATTGATGCGGGCACCGTGTGATGACGCGGTCTCCCACTTGCACACGCGTCACCGCCTTGCCCACACCACGCACGACTCCCAGGTTGCTATCGCCGACCCAGCGTGGATAGTCGGGAGCACCCGGCACGCGTTCGGCACCTTCGTAGTTGCCGCGATCGGTGCCAATCTTCAAAGCCGAGATACGCGTCTCAACCCAGATCTCGTTGGGCCGCAAGTGGTCGGTGTCGAGGGGTTGATCTTCGATGCGGAGGTCACGAGGGCCATGCAATATTGCGATCTTCATGGGAATCCTTTGGAATGCATTCCTGGTTCAAGCGCCAGCCTAGTTTCGCCCGCCGCAACTTCCCTGCTGAATGGGGGCTGCTTGCGAAAGCGTTGCCGAGTCATCGACGGTATCGAGCTCCTTGCTACAAGTTTCGAGGATGCGCACGATCGTAAAATCCCCCCCCCAGGGCAGCACCTGGGCGCCCATGGATCGATACCGCTTGAGCTGTTCGAGCGAGCCCACGGCACTGCCCCAGACCTTGTTGTGCTTCTGGCAGGCAGTGGCCACGGCCTCAATAGCCTTTTCAAGGGTAATTTTTCTGGAAGGTGGGGCCTTGTCAATGCGCAGCTTCAAATCACCCGGGCCCACGAAGAGCCCGTCGATGCCCTCGATCGAGGCGATCTCTTCGGCATTGGCCACGGCCTCAAGCGTCTCAATTTGCGGCAGCAAGAAAGTTTCGCGATTGGCATCCGCCGGGAAGTCCATCCCGGGTCCCCAGGATGCAAGGCCGAAATCAGCGTCAAGCCCTGCAGCATCCAGCCCTCGGTTGCCGATGGGCGGGAACTTGGTCGCCTGGACGAGGTCGTGCGCCATTTTCGGTGTCGAGATCAAGGGCACAAGAAACCCAGATGCGCCATCCTCCAGGTATCGGTACAGCTTGGTCGGCTCGAGAGTGGGCGGACGCAACATGCAATCGATGTCTGCGGCGTGACACATGGCCAGGAGTGTCTGCACTTCTCGATCGTTCATGGTGCGGTGTTCAAGGTCGAGCCAAATCCCATCGAACTTGAAATGCGCCGCATATCGCACAAAGAAAGGCAAAAAATGGCCCATGTTACAGACACGGGCAAGGCGTTTACTGCGGAATTTCTCCAATAATTTGCTCTTACGCATGGTCGGTCTCGGGTGGTGGGTTCAGAAAAATACGCAACGAGTCAGGCTGGAATGTCTGCCAGGGTGGGGGGCCTGTCAGAAAAAAAGCCTGGACGCCGCGCGCGCCTGAGTATGCCATTTCACCTCATCCGAAGACAAGGGTCTCTCTCGGCGCCGAAGCTTCCCTTGACTCCACGTTGACTCTCGTTGAGACTCTCCATAGATTTTTTTGGAGGCGCGCGCCATGAAATTCAAACTTCTCATGCTCCGGACATTTGGCCTGGTGACCACGGGGTTTCTGGGGGCTATAGGGTTGGCGGGAGCGGATCCCCGAGTGGACTTCCAGCGGGAAATCCAGCCGATCCTTCAAAAGAACTGCTTTGCTTGCCACAGCGTCCAGAAGCACCAGAGCGGCTTGGTCCTGGAGACTCTGACCTCAATCCTTGACGGAGGTGGCCTCGATGGTCCCGCCGTGATCCCTGGTCACAGCGACAAGAGCCCCCTGTTACT
Organism: Planctomycetia bacterium; assembly: GCA_005772855.1. Taxonomy (GTDB): domain Bacteria; phylum Planctomycetota; class UBA8108; order UBA8108; family SXIK01; genus SXIK01. The sequence goes on from SXIK01000184.1 coordinate 6,020, forward strand.
CCGGATCCGGGGCGTCAAGCACCCCAGGATGCCCCTGAATGGGAAGCCTCTGCCCGAGAACGAGATAGCTCTCATTGCCCGTTGGGTTGATGAGCTGGAACCAAGCACCCCGAGCCAGGCGAAGGCCCAGGGTGATTCGAGGACGCTGGTCTGGCCCTGGACGCCGCTCAAGGAGCCCGTGATTCCAGAGGTTGAGCGCAAAGAATGGGTGAAGAATCCTATCGACGCCTTTGTCCTCGCCAAGCTGGAAGCAAGGAAGTTCCAGCCAGCACCGCGCGCCTCCAGGCACGCCTTGCTACGGCGACTCTACTTCGGGCTCATTGGCCTCCCGCCCACGCCGGAAGCAATGGAGCGGTTTCTCAAGGACGACTCGCCGGAGGCCTATGCCCAGGAAATGGAGAAGCTTCTGGCCGATTCGCGCCATGGAGAGCACTGGGGACGCCACTGGCTGGATCTGGCCCGCTACTCGGACACCCGAGGCGGTGCTCTCGATTATCCTCGACCCTACATGTGGCGCTACCGCGACTATGTTATCCGGGCCTTCAACGAGGATCGCCCCTTTGATCGCTTTATCAGGGAGCAGCTCGCCGGGGACGCCTTCCCGGCCTTTGGCGACGAGGGAAAGCTCGGTCTTGGCTTCCTGGGGCAGTGGGTTGCGATCGAGGAGGGAGCCGAGGAGGCGCGCAGAACCTACCTCTCGGACGTGGTGGGGACCACGGGCTCGGTATTCCTGGGCTTTACTCTCGGATGTGCAGGCTGCCACAACCACAAGTACGACCCAATCCCTACCAAGGACTACTTCCAAATGGAAGCCTTCTTTGCGCCCACGACCGTGGATGTTCAGGAGGTTCCCTTCTCCCAGTACGAGAAGCCCCGTCTTGAGCCCGAGCGCTGGAGTCAAGCGAGCAAGGAATGGGAGCTGCTGCTTTCCGAAAGAAAGAAGGCTGGGGAGGAGTTTCTGGAGAAGCTAAAAGCTCGGGAGACGGAGCACCACATGCTCTGGGGTGCCCAGGACCCCAAGGACTGGGCGGAGCGCGGTCAGCGAAAGCTAACGTTCCCCGCAGATATGCTTCAGACCCAGGCGGAAAAAGATCATGTCAAATTGATTGAGCGGCAGACTTTCGTGTTCGCCAACCCCAACAGCCCCGAGTACTACAAGCCCAAGGCCTATGTGGTCAAGGACGCCGAGCTGGCCCACAGTATCTCCACGTTTGTCTTGACGGGCGGCGATTTCAGGCTGCGTGCGGAGGAAGTGAAGCCTGGTTTTCTCAGCACGATTGAGGGTGCTTCGAGCACCGCCAATCTCGAAGGCCTGGTGGGCAGTCGTCGCCAGTTGCTGGCAAACTGGATTGCGAGCGGGGAAAACCCACTGACGGCGAGAGTCATGGTCAATCGGATCTGGCAGTATCACTTTGGCAAGGCTCTGGTCGCAACACCCAGTGACTTTGGAAGGAACGGCGGCGGCACTGTACAACAGGATTTAATCGACTGGTTGGCGCGAAAATTCATCGAGAGCGGCTGGAGCATCAAGGACATGCATCGGCTCATTCTGAGCTCGAATGTTTACCAGCAGTCCATGAATCACCCCAGGGCTGAGGAATACGCAGCCATCGACCCTGATAACCTCTACTTGGGGGTCAGAGATCCTCTACGAATTGGCGTCGAATCCATTCGCGATTCTATGCTGGCCGTCAGCGGGCAGCTGAACCCGTCGATGGGTGGACCTCCTTTTTTCCCGAAAGCGGACGACGAGCAGATGGCTCGCGCCAGCACGTGGTGGGAGCCATCGAGCCAGAAGGAGCGCAACCGGAGATCGGTTTACATGCTGCAGATACGATCGTTCCAGCTTCCCATGATGAAAGTTTTCGATGGGCCGAACACGGACGAGAGCTGTACGGTCAGGGGAGTCACCACGGTCACCCCGCAAGTTTTTGCCCTGTTCAACAGCGAGTTTTCGAATGAGCAGAGCCAGGAGATGGCCCTTCGACTGGTCGCGGACGCTGGCAATGATCCTGAAAAGCAAATCGAGAGAGGGTTCCAGCTCGCCTTCCAGAGGCCCCCCTCAAAGGCTGAAATGGAGAAAAGTCTGGCCTTTCTCAAGCAGTCGCCCCCCGAGCCGCCCCTGGATCTCTCCCGGAAAGGGGTCGCCTACGTTCAGGCGACAGATGGCCAGACGGCGCAGCAGCCTTCAAGGAAGAGAAGCTCCCTTACGGACTTCTGCCTGGTCCTGTTCAACTCGAACGAGTTCATTTTCCTCGAGTAGTTCCCCCGATCAGGGTTGCCTTCGGCTCCATGGCAACCGTGGAAACGAGTCACACAGTAGGAGCCATCGATGATTTCGGCAAGAAGCGAGAGGACAATGCCAAACAATAACTTTGAGCTTTGCAAGAACATAGAGCGTCCGGACCTCCGTCTGGGTGAGCTTGGCCGTCGTGACTTGCTCTACAGGTTTGGCACCGGCCTGGGAAGTTTGGCGCTCTCTTCCCTGCTCCATCGAGACGGCTTGCTGGCGGCTGCAGACCCCCAGATCGAAGATCCCTTGGCCGTCAAGCCTTCGCACTTCGAAGCGAAGGCCAAGTCTTGCATTTTCCTGTTCATGTCTGGTGCCCCAAGCCAGATGGATACCTTCGACCCCAAGCCCAAGTTGAACGAACTCCACGGAAAGCCAATTCTTCGCAAGTATGGCGGCCTGGAAAAACGCATCTATGTTGGGAGTTCGTTCAAGTTCGCGAAGCACGGTAAGAGTGGGATGGAGATTTCAGATATATTTCCCCACCTGGCCACCTGTGCGGACGACATTGCAGTCGTCAGGGGTATGTACTCCAGCTCCGAATCTCACCCGACGGCAACGTTCTTCCTGAATACTGGCGTGGGGATCCCTGGTAGTCCTTCCATGGGCGCCTGGGTGGTGTACGGCCTGGGTACAGAAAACCAGAATCTGCCAGCCTTTGTGGTCTTGCCGGACACGCGTGGCGGGATATTTGGTGGGGCCATCAACTGGGCGAGTGGCTATTTGCCCTCTCACAACCAGGGCACGCTATTGAACTCTGTGGGCGATCCGATTGTTGATTTGCTGCCTCCGGCAGGTGTAACTACTGAGCAACAGAAGAGAAACATAGGTCTTCTGAACAGCTTCAATGCGTCTCATCTGGAGGAGCAGCCGAGAAATCCCCATCTCTTGACTCGTATGAAAAACTACGAGCTGGCGTTCCGGATGCAGTCGGCTGTACCGAATAGCTTGGATTTGACTCAGGAACCCCCGGCAATTCGTGAAATGTATGGCCTTGACGACAAGGTGAGCGAGCCCATGGGCCGCAAATGCTTGATGGCGAGACGCATGGTGGAGCGTGGTGTGCGTTTTGTCCAGATCTACTGTAATGGCTGGGACAATCACTCCAATATCCAGGAGCGGCACAAGACCCGGGGCCTGGAGACGGACAAGCCGATTGCGGGTCTCTTGAAGGACTTGAAGCAGCGTGGGTTGCTGAATGAGACGCTGGTCGTCTGGGGTGGGGAGTTTGGACGCACAGCGGATAACACGATGGACTTCTTCCGCAGCGGTCCTGGACGCGACCACAACAAGGACTCCATGGTGATGTGGTTTGCCGGAGCCGGAATCAACGGAGGAACCGTGGTTGGCCAGACCGACGAGCTCGGGATCAAGGGCGTTGAGGATACTTATCACACCAACGATTTGCATGCCACCATGCTAAATCTCATGGGTATGGATCACTTGCGCTTGACATACTATCACTCCGGACGATTCAAACGCCTCACCGATTTGGGAGGAAAACTCATCAAAGAAATTCTGGCCTAGCAGCCTGTCGCTTTGAATTTGTAACCGAGAGCGATAGCCGGCAATTCGGTCCACAGAGTCTGCGCCGGCGGCGCTCCTGACTTTGTTGTGCGGGCTTGATCACTCGGGCGTAAGGTCCAATCTCAAGGTCTTGTTTCGACTGCGGGGCAGACCGTACTCAGCCACGGCGCTTTGCAGTAGTTCTTCGATTGGATCTTCTGCCCACGGTTTCGGGGCACTCGTCCTGCCCTGTGGCTTCAGCCCCAAGCCCGCAGTCCCCTCCCCACTTTTCATTCCAGGCAAATCAAATTCAAACTGGCAACGGCCAGAAGCACTCGAAGTTACAGGAAATCAGGATGCAATTTGTCACCAGACGAGGGTTTATTGCAATGGGGGTGGGGGGGCTTGTCCAGCTGGCGCATGCTGCGGATGAAGGCGCGCCACGGAGATCGGCGCCCAGAAAACGCCGATTATTGTTTAACTGGGATGGCTCTGCCATTCATACGTGGGGTCGGACCCTGCTGCCAGATTCAAAGGGGCCGCTCACCCGCGAACAGTTCACTTCTCTCGTCTTTACCCCCATCGAGAACACTGGTGTCGATACGTTGCTCTTCAGTTTTGGCAGTGGGAATGTGGCCGAGTACCAGAGTAATGTTCTTGAGTGGCCCGGGGAGGCAGATCGTTTTGAGTTTCCAGCGAGCAAGTCCTGGCATGGTGGCGTCGACGTGGATCCCAAGGACCAGTATCTGAACCCCAAGAGTCTTGCAGATGCTGGCCACAATCCTCCTGGCGTGATCGTGGAGGAATGCCGCAAGCGCGGTTTGGGTGCCTTTGTGTCTGTCAGGATGAATGATATCCATGATGGACAGCACCCGAAGGGGACTCTGCCGAATCCAGAATTGCCCACCTTCAAGAGAGTCAACCCGGATTGGCTTGTGGATGACCTGGACTGGTGGACCGCGCTGAATTTTGAGCACCCACGGGTGCGAGCCTTGAAGCTGAAAGTCATAGAAGAATTTTTTGACCGGTGGGATTTCGATGGAGTCGAGCTCGACTGGTTGCGGCACACACTTTATTTTCGTCGTGGCACTGAGCGTGAGAGCGGAAAGTATTTGACCGCGTTCATGCGCGACGTCCGCAAGAGTCTTCAAGCCAAGGCCGCCAAGCGCGGCCGACCCATTGAGGTGGCCGTGCGCATTCCGGAGCGAGTGCCGTGGTGTCAAGAGGGCGGGTTCGAGATCGACAAGTGGATCTCCGAAGATCTTGTGGACATGCTGATCCTGGGTCAGGGATTGACCGAGTTGCCGACCCTGGATGAGTTTCGACAGTTGATGAAGGCTCGGGAGCTGCCAATTTATCCAAGTCTTTACTGCTACGGAAACAGTTATCGCATTAGCCCTGACGAGGTAATCCGTGGCAGTGCAGCCAACTTGTGGAAGGACGGAGCGGACGGACTCTACACATTTAACTGGTTTTGCCATGGGGCCTGGAGAAAGCAGCTCCTCAATGAAATTGCCGATCCCATGGTCCTGCGAAACCTCGACAAGAATTACACCCTGGTCAGGGGTTTTGAAGCCGTTCCCACAGCGCCCGGAGCGGATTTCGTCCGCTACAACACCACCATAAAGGAGGCGTCTGTTCCCTTTTTCCTGAGCGAGGCCGAAGGTCCGCACGATGTGTACGTGCCAATGGCTGACGATCTCAAGACGGGCGCGCCGAAGAGTGCAGAATTGTGGATTGCCATGGATTATTCTCAGCCCGGGGATCGATTGACCGTTTTGATCGGAGACACGCGGTTGGAGCCCGTTGAAGTTGACCTGGCGTCCAGCTGGCAGACCGTCGGTTATCAGTTGAACCTCCTGCCCGGGAATGGAATGATTTCGTTTCCTCCCACCCAATCGTACGACTTGCGTTTCAAGGCGATAAGTTTTCAGGTTCCGCTCAAGGCGCTCAAGCCAGGACGTAACAAGTTTTCGCTTTTGTTAAACAAGAGGGGGCCGGGCTCGGACAAGCCGCTCCGGGTGAATAGAATCGAGCTGTACTGCCGTGCATGATCACGTCATTTGTTCAAGTAGAAGCAATATCTGATTAGCCATGAGGGAGCCTCATATGGGTACTGGCCAGGAACTTTGGAAACGTGCCAAGAAGGTAATTCCGGGCGGCAACATGCTGTTGTCGAAGCGAGCCGAGTTGTTCTTGCCCGAGCAATGGCCAGCCTATTTCAAGAAGGCGAAGGGTTGCAAGGTTTGGGACCTTGATGGCAAGGAATTTACCGACATGCTGTTTTCTGTGGGTCCAAGCACGCTTGGTTACGGACAGCCAGAGGTGGATGAGGCAGTTCTCCGGACGGTTGCGGCCGGAAACATGTGCAGCTTTAACTGCCCGGAAGAAGTCTATTTGGCGGAAAAGCTTGTCCAACTGCACCCCTGGGCTGACATGGCGCACTTTGCGCGCTCCGGGGGCGAGGCCAACGCCATCGCAATTCGTATCGCTCGTGCAGCCTCCGGCAAGGACAAGGTCGCGATCTGTGGCTACCACGGCTGGCATGACTGGTATCTTTCCGCCAACCTCGGTGATGAAGCCAATCTCGCAGGCCACTTGATGCCTGGCCTTGAACCCCGGGGCGTACCGAAGAACTTGCGGGGTACCACATTACCCTTCAATTACAACAGGTTTGACGAGCTGGAGGCCCTGGTCAACGCCCATGACATTGGTGTCATCAAGATGGAGGTGCAGCGTACCTTCCCGCCCGAGGATAACTTCCTGCACAGGGTGCGGCAGCTTGCAACCGACAGGAACATTGTGCTGGTCTTTGACGAATGCACTTCCGGGTTCCGTCAGACCTTTGGTGGACTCCACAAGCTCCATGGCGTGGAGCCTGACCTGGCCATGTTTGGCAAGGCACTGGGAAATGGTTACGCCATTACGGCCACCCTGGGCCGCCGCAAGATCATGGAAGCGGCGATGTCAACATTTATCAGCAGCACTTTCTGGACCGAACGTATCGGCCCCACCGCAGCGCTCAAGACCCTGGAGGTGATGGAGCGTACCAGGTCCTGGGAGAAGATCACCCAGACGGGAAAAGACATCACTGCTCGCTGGAAGCAGTTGGCAGACAAGCACGGGCTAACGATTACTACCAGTGGGCTTCCAGCACTGACGGGTTTTGCTTTCCCGGGGGCCAACGCCATGGCCTACAAGACTCTCATCACCCAGGAAATGCTCGCCAGGGGTTACATCGCCGGCAACATGGTATTCGTATCCACCGAGCATACTCCGCAGGTCCTCGATGGCTATTTCGGGGCACTGGATCCTGTCTTTGGGCTCATCAAGGAATGCGAAGAAGGCCGGGATGTGATGGGTCTCTTGAAGGGTCCGGTGTGTCAGAGCGGATTCAAACGGTTGAACTGAGTAGGGTTCTTCCCGCGGAGGCTTGCCGGGCGGACTGTTGAATCCCCTCAGCGCACAGCCTCCAGGATGCTCACATAGTTGACGACAGCAGCGCCGCCCATGTTGAATAAACCGGCCAGGGAGGCGTCCTTGACCTGGATTCCAGCGGGCGCGCTGCCGGTTGCCTGCATGGCCGCCAGGACATGCATCGACACTCCGGTGGCGCCAATCGGGTGACCCTTGGATTTGAGACCACCGGATGGATTGACCGGCAAGACGCCCCCCTTCTCTGTCCAGCCTTCGAGGATCGCACGTGCTCCCTCCCCGCGGGGTGTAAGGCCCATCGCCTCGTACTCCATCAATTCAGCCATGGTGAAGCAGTCATGTGTCTCAACCAGGTCGAGATCCTTGACGGAGACACCAGCTTCAGAGTAGGCCTTCTGCCACGCCATCTTCGCTCCCTCAAGGAAGGTCATGTCCCGCAGGCTCATGGGCAAGAAGTCGTTGACGTGAGCGGCGGCGCGGAAAGCGACGGCTTTCTGAAGGGTGAGCGCTGTATCCAGGTCGCAAAGCACTACAGCCGCAGCACCGTCCGAAATCGGTGAGCAATCGGTCCGCTTCAGCGGTGGGGCCACCATCGGGTTCTTTTCGGAAACGTTACGGCAGAAGTCGTAGCCCAGATCCTTCTGTAAATGCGCAAGCGGGTTCGAAGCCCCGTTGCGGTGGTTCTTGGCGGCAATACGCGCGAGCGCGTCGGATTGATCTCCATGGCGCCGAAAATAGGCCTGTGCAATGCCCGCGAAGATTCCGGCGAAGCCACCCTCGATGGTGGCTTCCTCCTTCATGTAGCAAGCGCGCTGGAGGATATTGGCGACCTCTGCAGACGGCAAGTGGCTCATTTTCTCAACGCCGACCACAAGAACAAAACGGCCCTGTCGAGCGCGTATGAAGTTGATGCCTTGATGAATCGCCGCGGAGCCGGTGGCGCAGGCATTCTCGACTCGCGTTGCAGGCTTGAACCGAAACGCCTTGTCTGCCTGAAGAACTAGTGAAGATGTGAAATCCTGGGTGCTCAACCCATTGTTGTAATGGCCGAGATAGACGGCGTCGATGTCGGAGGCGGCCAGGCCCGCATCGTCCAACGATTCTTGAGTAACTTTCTTGATCAGAGATTCCGCATCCTCGTTCTCTAGTTTCCCGAATTTGGTATGAGCCCATCCAACAATACATACTGTCACGATGCACGACCTCTCGTTGTTGTATTTTCGTCAAACGGTAGGTGAAACGGCCTGGCAGGTAAAGCCCCCGTCGACGGGCAGCAGCACACCGTTGACATACTTCGCCTCGTCCGAGGCCAGGAATAGAGATGCATGGGCCACATCCCAGGCATCCCCCATCTGCCCGGTTGGGCAGAGCTCGTTGCGCTTTCTGATTAACTCCGCTGAATTGGTGAACTGACTGTTGAATACTGCGTGCGCTGTGGGCGTGTGCATGAATCCCGGCAAAACGACATTGCAACGAATGCCCTTTCGCGCGTACTCCATGGCGATCGCACGACTGAGCTGATTGACACCAGCCTTGGCGGCTGCATACGAAACATAGGATGATCCGAGCCAGCTGAGACTGGAGATGGAGGAGATGTTTACGATGGCACCTGCCCCTTGCCGCACCATGACAGGCAATACGTACTTGCAGGTCAAGAACATGCTCTTGAGATTCAGGTCGATCGCCTTGTCCCAGACTTCCTCGGAGAGCTCCACGGGTCCGCCCAGACTCGCAAACCCGACATTATTGTGAAGGATATCGATGCGCTGGAAATGGTGGACGGTCGCATCGACGGCGGTCTCGACCTGGCGCGCATTCGTGACGTCTGCCACGAGCGTCAGGCAATCGCCTCCTTCCGACCGAATCAGCCCTGCCGTCTCCTCAACAGCAGAAGGATTGCTGTCCACGATGGCCAGACGGGCCCCCTCCCGGGCGTACAGCACGGCCGTGGCTTTTCCATTACCCCATCCCGGGCCGATCGAGCCGGCCCCGAACACCAGCGCAACCTTGTTCCGAAGTCTTCCCGCCATTGTCTCCATCCTCCCTGTTAGCTAGATATTTCGAGTACGACCTGCCCAGAACTTCTGCCGGATGTCCTTCTTGAGTACCTTGCCGACGGGGCTGCGAGGAAGCTCCGACCAGATCTCAACTGACTTGGGACACTTGAGTCCTCCCAATCGCTCTCTGCAGAAGGCAAGTAACTCAGTTTCTTGCACCCGGGATCCGGGCTTTAACTCGATGACCGCCTTGACGGCCTCACCCCATTTTTCGTCCGGGACGCCGATGACCGCGCAGTCCTGGACTTCCGGATGGGACCAGATTACCTGCTCGATTTCGTTCGGGTAGAGGTTGAAGCCACCGCTGATGATCATGTCGTTCTTGCGGTCGACAATGTACACGTAGCCATCCCTGTCCTTGAATCCGACATCCCGGGTGTGATGCCAGCCAAACCGTCGGATTTCTTCGGTCGCTTCAGGGTTGTTGTTATAACCGAGGCTTACCAGGTTACCCCTGACGACAATCTCTCCCTTCGCCTCGGGGGCCAGAATGTTCCCATTGTCGTCCATGATTTCGACCTGGGTAAACATGCTGGGTCGCCCACAGCTCGAGAGGTGTCGTTCCTTTTCCGGATCGCCGCTCACATTGTGGTCCGTGGGGGAGAGGTAGCAGCAGATCATTGGACTCTCCGCCTGGCCAAACGTCTGAGCCATGACAGGTCCAAAGACCTCGATGGCAAGCTTCAACTTCTCCGCGGACATTGGCGCGGCCGCATAAATAAAATATTTGAGGGACGAGTAATCAAAGTCTCGTATCCCCGGAGCGGCCAGCAGCGAATAAATTGCAGTGGGCGGTAGAAAGATGGTTGTTATCCGGTGCTTCTGTATGTTCGCTGCTATCTTGAGCGGGTCGGCCCTGGACATGAATACATTGGTGACGCCGATGCCCATGAGAGCGAAGATCACAACCCCTGCAGCGTGCGTCATCGGAGCTGCCACCAGGTGAACCGGAGGTTCGGAATAAGGCATTGCTGCGAAGAAGCTACTGATCATTGTCTCCCAGTTCAGGTGCGTGGTCAGTACGCCCTTGGATCGCCCAGTGGTGCCGCCTGTGGGCCAGATGACGGAGACGTCCTGTGGCTGTCTCGGAAGATAGGGAGAAATGGTGGAGTACTGCGCGGCCCACGAGTCCAGGAAAAGATCTTTACCCCCGTCTTGATCGACACAGATGAATTGCTTGATCCCTGGTGTCTCCCTCCGTATCTGGTTGACTTCGTGGGCGAAGTCGCTGTGGTAAAACAAGCACTCGCAACCCTGATCGGACAGGATGGCGATGTGGTCAGCTACCGAATTGCGAGCATTCAGCGGAAGCCAGAGGAAGGATCGCAAGGCACCCATCACGCACTGGAAGGCTCGCGGGTTGTTGGGACTCAAGACTCCGACAACCGATTTCCCTGGGGTAAGACCGCCGTCGATCAGCCCGTTCACTATCCTGTGGGACATGTCTTGCACCTCGCGATGCGATAAAGTGACATGTTCGTCCATGAGGAAGGGCCGGTCAGGAAAGAAGCTACACCCACGATCAAAAAAATCGATAATCCTCATGCAGATGGCTCCGTATCGTTGTCTCTGCTCGGATTGTTCTGGAACACGAAATTAAGTTGACAGGTATCGCCGAAACTGTGACACAAGGGAGGCAGAGAAGCTGGACGCAGAAAGTGATGGTTATTCACCAGGACGAAGCGGAAGTTTCAGCCAACGAGTAGCGGGGTCAAGTCCAGAGCCACGGCTTGTGGCCGTGACTCGAATGGGGAGGTAAAGCTTGACACCGGCGCTGCTCCCGGGCAAGAACCTTTTGAATGAACGGAACGCTGCGTTCGAACGGGCCCTGGTGGCGAGAGTTAACGCCTTACATGTGGTGGGTGCTCGTCGTGGCATCCCTCGGGTGGCTCTTCGACGTCATGGACCAGCGAATCTTCGTATTGTCGCGGGCTTCGGCGCTCGACGAGCTCCTCAGCGTGCACGTCGATGACGGCCTCATGGCCCGTATCACGAAGGGGGAGGCCTCGGCCCTGGAGGTGGCAAGGGCCCTCGGGACCGATCCGGGTGTCACTCCTGGACAAATAGTCACAATCGAGGGCGCCGACGCTGCGAAGCCCCGCCCGGTGATTGTCCTGCCGCCCAGGAGTGAGGGTGGAAAGCCGAGAAAGCTTGCCATCGTGCGCAGGGGTACTCCCCCGGAGACGTGGGTCTGTCCGGATCCCGACCGTAATGCCTTCATAGGTCGCATGGCGACTGCAATCTTCCTTGCCGGGTGGGCGACGGGCGGGATCTTCTTCGGCATCGTCGCGGACAAGTGGGGACGAGTATTTACCATGATGCTCACGATCCTCATCTACGCGCTCTTCACGGGCCTCTCCGCGTTCAGCGTCTCGTGGATCGACTACAGCGCCTATCGATTCCTCACGGGTCTGGGAGTGGGTGGGGAGTTCGCGGCAGGGGCTGCCCTTGTCGCCGAGGTGATGACCCCCAGGGCGCGACCCTACGCGCTGGGCTTGTTGCAGGCGCTGTCCGCCCTGGGAAATGTTCTGGGCTCCGTTGTGGGGCTCATGATGAAGCCATCGGATCCGTTGGCGCACTGGGACCGGTGGCGTGGTCTGTACCTGGTCGGCATCATTCCCTCGATTCTCGTCCTTGTGATCCGGGGCCGGCTCAAGGAGCCAGAGCGGTGGCGGTCCGTCCAGCAGTCAACAGCCGGAGTTCTGGGACAAAATCTCGGGGCGATGGGGGATCTGTTCTCGGCCCGGTGGCGTCGTAATACGTGGGTCGGCCTTCTGCTCGGCACCGCGGGAGTGATTGGGATCTGGGGCGTGGGGTTCTGGACACCGGAGCTCGTCAAGAGCATGACGGCCGACCCGAGTATTCGAGCGTCCATGTTTGCACTGCAGGACGTTGGCGGGTTCCTCGGGCTCCTGGCGATCGCGCTCGTCACTGAAGGCGCCGCGCAATCGAGACGTGTTCCCGCCACGATCGGTCTTGTGGCTTCCTGCGGGCTTGCCGGGCTCCTTGTGTGGCTCGGAGGTGGTAGGGTCGAGCATCCGGTCCCTACCGCAATGCTCGGGATCGTCAGCTGCGGTGCTCTTTATTGTGTTTTCACGCTGCTGGGCGCCGTCACGGGTGGCATGGGTCGACGCCGTGGATTCCTCTTGAGTTTCATCCTGGCGCTCGCGGCCACGATCGTGGTCTTCAGATTCATGGTCGAGGAGGGGCAGATTTACTGGATGATTCCCATTCTCGGATTCTGTGTCTTGCTGCCCTTTGGCATGTACGCAATCTACTTTCCAGAGCTGTACCCGACCCGAATTCGAACGACTGGATCGTCCTTCTGCTACAATGCATCGCGCTACCTTGCAGCCGGCGGGATTTTTCTCATGGGCTCCGTGGGTCACGTGCTTGACTTGCGAGAATCGGGACAGGTTTTCGCGCTGGTTTACGTCGTCGGGATGCTGGCGACATTTTGGGCCATTGAGACCAGGGGCAAGCCGCTTGTTGAGGAATGACCACCCGGAGGATTTTCGGCTGAGCCTATAAAGTCCAGGGCGTCTCGGGCCGATAGTCTACTGTGGTGAATGGTCATCTAACCCCCCAGTACCGCCCATTATCAGTGGGTCAGTCGCTTCGATCGAAATCGCCATCCGCCGGCTGCGACGCTGTAATCAGCAACGCCCGAGCGTGGCGGAGCAGGTTTCGAGGAGTGATGCCCCGGGGCTGACGGACACGAGTTGAGCGGTACCCAATCATTGGAGAACTGTAGACATGTGGCGCACACTGAAGTCCTTGATCATCCTTGCCATTGTGCCCGGCGCTCTCTTCGCTCAGGTCTCGGCGACGCTGTTGGAGCGTAATGAGGGTCTCGACCCCTACTCCGCCGTGAGGGCGCTCGAGAGCTCGCGGGAGGCTCTACTCCAGGCACGGGAGGCTGTTGACGCCGCGCTCGGTGAGGTGGACGTGGCTCTCGAGGCCTTGCGGGCCGTGGCGTCCATCCAGGCGAATCCCCCCCGCGTTGAACAGCAAGATCGGGAAGAGCAGGGAGCCTGGCTGCGATCCTTGACGGCCCTGTCGGCGAATGTCCGTGCGGCCCTGAACGAGCGACTCGCATCCTTCCAGCCGGTCGTGGGTGACCTGCAATGGGCGGCCTTCAAGGCACTTGAGTTCCAGAAGGACTCCGAGGCGCCGCAGAGTGATGATGACTCGGGGGGTGAGAAGGAGGCTTTACTCCAGCCCGCCATCCTGGTGCGTGAAGAGGACGCACCGCCTTTCCCCCGGCAGGCCTTTCCGGGTGACACGCTTTTTCAGCAGGACACTGCATTCAGCGTCCCGGAGGCGCCACAACCTCCCGTGGCGATCCCAACTGCGAGTGTGACGGAAGCCGCCAAAGAAAGTGCCCCCTCAACCGGCACGGTGGGTGACATGCCAACGATATCCGTGGATATCGAGCCGGCCTTGCCACTCGCACTCCCCGAGAAATAAAGTCACGGGAACTGTCCTCCACCACCCCACTTCGCAAGGAAAGGGGCGGTGGAGTACAGCTTGGCGCAAGCTATCCGGCGGCTCCGTGTTCGATCAGAACGGCTTCTCTCATCTGCGCCAGCCTGGAGGCAAGAACCCTGGGAACCTTCGCAGAACACTGAAGGCGCATGGGACTTCAGCGTGACGCTGCTCTATCAGTCCTGGGCTGGGCAAGGGACTGGAGCCGAGGGAAGTGCTGAGCCGCCCTGAAAGAGAAAGTTGAGAAGGAAGATGGCGTCTGAAAGATCCAACAGGGTATCCGAGTTGACCTCCGCAGCATTCGGGCACGCCATCGAACTGCCCAGGAAGAGCCCGCCAAGGATGGCAATTCCGTCGGAGAGGTCGATGTTCCTGTCGTGGTTGACGTCGCCCGGCTGGGCGTGGAGGTCGTCCAGCTTGTACTCGAACTTGGCCGAGGTGCGGCAGGTGTACGTGAAGGGGCTTCCGGCAACAGAGCCGCCGCCCTCCAGGAACATTCGGACCGTGCCGATGCTCCCTGCGCCATAGATACTGCCTTTTTCAGTTCCCTCCAGGGCGATCGGTGAGGCGAATCCAAACTCGCGAAGCTCGCTGTCGTCGAAGGTGATCAGGAAAGTGCCCGTCACCTCAAACTGGTTATCGGAGGGGTTGAAGGTTCCGGTGGCCTCTTGCGCCTGGTGCAGGGTTACGGTGATGTCTCCCGTCGATTTCCCGAAAATTTCGATCGGCGTGATTTCCTGGTGCCAGTTGAGGAGCTTGGCCGTCTTTTCCTCCGCGTTCGTCTCGAGCTCAAAGCTGCCTCCGACAATCGGCATGAAGACTGTGCCGCCCCCCAGCTCTGGCGGGAAGTTGACCTCGTAGAAGTTGGGGCCAGCGGTGGGGTCGAAAAAACTCTTGAGCACGACAGAGTCCGCGAATGCCGTGGACGACGTCATGAGGAGGGCAACCAGCAGGCTTTGATGGGTCATGATCCTTGTCCTTTGAATGAAAGCAGGTTCGGGAAACAATTGCGAGTTGAGTAAATTAACCGAGTGCGCAAGCGTGATCAAGAATCCCCTCCAAGGGATCGCTCGCGCCTCAAGCACCAGCCATTCCGCTTTCCTCTCCACCCGAGGTCACTTACAATCCTGCGCCGTGCCGTGAAAGATCATTCCGCCGAAGTCGACCGTATCTCTCAAGGCCGCTCCTTGTTGGTGCGAGCCCAGGCCGAGAAGCTATTGAGCCTTCTCCGTGCGGTCGTCGTGTCCAACCCGTTTTACAGGGGCAAACTCTCCGGCCTCGACCACGGAGGCGTCCCCGGTGAGGCGCTCGAACGCATTCTCGACCGGCTGCCCTTCACGACCAAGGAGGAGCTGCTCGAGGACCAAGCTGACGCGCCTCCCTTCGGGCGGAACTTGACCTGTCCACTCGAGCGTTACACCCGGTTTCACCAGACTTCCGGCACGAGCGGCCGGCCGCTGCGCTGGATCGACACCCCGGAGAGCTGGGGTTGGGTCGTTTCCGCATGGGAGGAGGTTTACCGCGCAGCCGGGGTTACCGAAAGCGACCGGGTCTTTTTCCCTTTCTCCTTCGGCCCGGTCCTCGGTTTCTGGGCTGCCTTCGAAGCCGCCTCCAGTGCCGGCTGCCTCTCCATTGCCGGTGGCGGACTCTCGACACTGGCGCGGCTCCGCCTTCTGCTCGACTCGCGCGCAACGGTCCTGGCGGCCACGCCCACGTACGCGCTCTACATGGCCCAGACGGCCCGGGCGCAGGGGATCGACATCACAAGCTCGGAGGTAAGGATGCTCATTGTTGCTGGCGAGCCCGGCGGGAGCATCCCCTCGACTCGCGCACGGATGGAGGAGGCCTGGGGAGCCCGCGTGTTTGATCACTGCGGTCTGACCGAGGTGGGTCCCTTCGGGCTCGAATGCCAGGCGGGCCCGGGTGGGATGCATGCTCTTGAGCGTGAGTTTGTCATCGAGGTCATCGATCCGAAGACCAGGAGCCGGCTTGAGCCCCAAGTCGAGTCGCAGGGAATGGTTGAAGGCGAGCTGGTCGTCACCAGCCTTGGTCGTACGGCGAGCCCCGTGATCCGTTATCGTACGGGCGACATCGTCCGCTGGAGTCTGCGGCCATGTCCCTGTGGTCGGCCATGGGGCCGATTCGAGGGCGGAATCCTGGCCCGCATGGACGACATGGTTTTTCTCAGGGGGAACAACCTCTATCCCTCCGCCGTCGAAGCGATTCTCAGAAAATTTCCGGAGATTGCCGAGTATCGCGTGACCTTGCGGAAGTTGGGCGAGATGACGTCGCTTGGGATCGAGGTCGAGCCACATCCAGGTTCGAGCGAGCAGCTTGGAGGTCGTGTCTCCAGAGCCGTTGAGAGCGAGCTCCTTTTTCGGGCCGAGGTAAAGCTGGTGCCCGAGGGGAGCCTTCCCCGTTTTGAGCTCAAAGGAAAGCGGTTTATCAAGGAAGGTTTCTGAGTCCACCCATGCCTATCACATCAGGATTTATCAAGAATTTACCACGTTACTCTGTTCTGCTCGCCAGTCTCTGCGCACCCGTGACGGCGCCTGGCGCTGACTGGTCCAGCTGGCGCGGTCCCGAGCAGAACGGGGTGAGCCGGGAGACGAGCTTCCCGGAGACTTGGTCGAAGGAAGGGAAAGCAGGAGACAACGTCGTCTGGAAGCTGCCGCACGGCGGCCGATCGACTCCCATCGTCATGAATGGCCGTGTCTATCTCGTGAGGCGCACCGGCTCGGGCAAGACGGAGCAGGAGGGTGTCCTGTGCCTTGACGCCGAGACGGGCCACCTCCACTGGGAGTACCGCTTCAACATTTTTCTGACCGACATCCCTTCGAATCGCGTCGGCTGGGCTAGCCCCTGCGGCGACCCGGAGACGGGAAACGTCTATGTTCAGGGGGTTCAAGGCACGTTTCTTTGTCTGAACAGGGACGGCAAGGTGGTCTGGCAACGAAGCCTCCACGAGGAGTTCGGGGTCATATCGGGATATGGTGGCCGGACGAGCTCGCCCATCGTCGATGGCGACCTCGCAATCGTGAGCTTCATCAACTCGAGCTGGGGCGCGCACGGAAAGCCCAAGCATCGCTATCTCGCCCTCGACAAGCGCACCGGGCAAATCGTCTGGTGGGCCGATCCGGGGGATGGTTTTTTCGACACGACCTACTCCGTGCCAGTTGTTGGTGTCGTGAACGGTGTTCGTCTTCTTCTGGACGGCAACGCGGACGGCGGTGTCCACGCCATCAAGGTCCGGACCGGAGAGAAAGTGTGGGATTTCAAGCTCTCCGAGCGCGGTATCAACGCCTCGGTGGTCTTCTGGAAAGACCGTGTATTCGTCTGCCACAGCGAGGAGAACCTCGACTCGACCGCGATGGGACGAATTGTCTGCATTGATGCCACTGGCAAGGGCGATGTCACGAAGACGCACGAGAAGTGGCGCATCGACGGCGTCACGGCGGGATACTCGTCGCCTCTTGTCGTTGACGGTCGGCTTTATCTCTTCGACAACTCTGCGAACTTGCTGGCGATGGACGGCGAGACTGGCAAGGTCCTCTGGAGGCACTCCGTGGGCACTGTCATGAAGGCATCGCCGGTCTGGGTGGACGGCAAGATTTACGTCGGCGAGGTCAACGGACGCTTTGTTGTTCTGAAGCCCGAGGATACGAGCTGCAAGACTCTGAGCGAGAACAACTGGACGACCCAGGACGGCAGCGTCATTGAAGTAAACGGCTCGCCAGCGGTGTCGAATGGGAGGATTTACTTCACGACCCGGGATGAGACTTATTGCCTTGGTTTCAAGAACTGGAAGGGCGCGAGCGGGACGATTCCACCGTTGTCTCCGGAGGCCCCTCCTGACCCTGGCAGCGCTCCCGGCCACCTGCAGATCGTACCGGCCGACCTCGTTCTTCACCCGGGCCAGAGCGCCGTCTTGACCGCCAGGCTCTTCGATTCCATGGGGCGTTTCCTCGGGACCTCGAAAGGGACCTGGACCGTGAAGGGGCTCAAGGGGATGGTGAGCGAAACTGGAAAAATCGTTGTCGCCGCTGACGCAACTTTTGGCTCCGGGACCGTGGAGGCCAGGGTGGACGCTCTGGCAGGTGAGTCGAGGGTCCGAGTCCTGCCCACGATCCCCTTCAAGCTTGACTTCGAAAAGATCGATGACGGCAAGCCGCCAGCGGGTTGGGTCGGCTCCGGCCTCAAGTTTCTCGTGGGCACCCTGGGGGGTCAGAAGGCACTCAAGAAGGTGGCGAACGACGCGAGATTTGCCGACGGCGAGGGTTTCTTCGGCCTCCCCACCTGGAAGGACTACACGATCCAGGCCGACATCCTCGGGACCGAAGCGCGTCGTCAAATGCCCAATGTCACTCTGGTCAACTCGGGCTATCAGCTCCTGCTGATGGGTGTCCAGCAGCGCCTCCGTATCGTGAGCTGGATCCCACAGCCTCGTCTGGACCAGACCCTCAGTTTTTCATGGAAACCAAGTGTTTGGTATACAATGAAGTTTCGTTACGAGATCGTCGGGGAAAAAGGCCTCCTGCGAGGGAAGGTCTGGCCCCGCGATGAGACCGAGCCAGCCGCGTGGACGATCGAGCTTGAGGATCCCATCCCGAGTTCTGGCGGTAGCCCAGGCATTCAGGCCTACGCCGCTGGAATCACGGCCAAGTCACCCGGCGCCGAGGCCTATTTCGACAACCTCCAGGTGACGAACAACGAGCGATGAAGAGAGGAGCAACCATGAATTCAATTTATTTTCAGTGGCTGTCGATTCGAGCCGCATTCTTGACCCTTCTGGTCTCGGTCCAGGGCTGCGGCGAGCCAGCCTTGCAGGCGCCGACGAGGAACGAGCCCTCGTTCGTCCCGTCTCCCGCGCCGGTGGAGGCCACAAGCCCCGAGCCACCGGCGAAGGACGAGGCCTCGCGGGCGTCGGCTCCCGGTGAGTCAGATCCTTTACCACCCCTGAGCGTGCACGCTTCCAACCCGGTGGCGCCAGCCTCGAAGCCCACCCGCGAGCTTCCGGCAGGGAAGCCCGCTCCGGTCCCTCTGGCCGACGCGGCGAGCGTGTTCACGGTGAAGCCCGGCGAGTGGCCCATGTGGGGCGGGACCCCGTCGCGTAACATGATGAACCCGTTGGAGAAGGCTATCGCCACGTCCTGGGACCTGAAGACAAAGAAGAACATCAAGTGGGTGGCTGAACTCGGGTCGCAGTCGTACGGCAACCCGGTCGTGGCGGGTGGGAAGATTCTCGTGGGCACCAACAACCAGGCGCTCCGCAACCCGGAGATCGCCGGGGACAAGGGCATCATCATGTGCTTTAACCTGGAGGATGGGAAGTTTCTCTGGCAGGCGGTGCACGACAAGCTCGAGTCAGGCCGGGTCAACGACTGGCCGGAGCAGGGCATTTGCTCGACGGCCGCCGTCGAGGGCGAGAAATTTTACTACGTGTCCAATCGGGCCGAGCTGGTGTGCGCCGATCTGAATGGCTTCACGGACGGCGAGAACAACGGACCGTTCAAGGAGGAGAAGTACTCGAGCCCCATCGACAGTGACTTCATTTGGGTCCTTGACATGATGGAGGAGCTGGGCGTCTTCCCGCACAACCTTGCCACTTCCTCGCCGCTCATCGTCAACGACCTGGTTTACATACACACCTCCAATGGGGTGGAGAAGGATCACATCACGATCCCCTCGCCTCGTGCGCCGAGTTTCATCGCCGTCGACAAGCACACGGGCAAGGTTGTCTGGGAGTCAGCTGCTCCGGGCGATAAGATTATCCACGGGCAGTGGTCTTCCCCGAGCTACAGCGTGGCTGGAGGGCGACCGCAGATCATTTTCCCCGGTGGCGATGGCTGGGTTCGATCTTTCGAGCCGCTGAAGGGTGCCCTCCTGTGGGAGTTCGATTGCAACCCGAAGGACGCAGTCTACGATTTGGGTGGCAAGGGTACGAGGAACGAGATCATAGCGACGGCCGTCTGCGTCGGCGACCGTGTGTACGTCGGGCAGGGCCAGGATCCCGAGCATGGAGAGGGCATCGGACACTTTTACTCGATCGACGCCACGAAGTCGGGTGACATCACCCAATCCGGACGTGTCTGGCACATCGGCGACAAGGAGTTCCGTCGTACGATCTCCACTGCCGCGGTCAAGGATGGCCTGGTCTACGCGGTCGACCTCAGCGGCTTTCTCCAGTGTCTTGACCAGGAGACGGGAAAGCCGTACTGGATGCACGACATGCTGGCCGCTGTCTGGGGGTCGCCCGTGTGGATTGACGGCCATGTTTACCTCGGAGACGAGGACGGGGACTTGGTCGTCTTGAAGGCGGGCAAGACGCTCCAGATTGTCAGCGAAATCAACATGCAGAACTCCGTCTACTCGACCGCTGTGGCCGCGGGGGGCGTCCTTTACATCGCCAATCGCACCAACCTCTTTGCCATCCAGGAGAAGAAGTAGTGACCACCCTCAGCCCCGACCGAGCAGCGCCGGTCGCGCCAGGTCAGGTTCGAGAGGCCCGGGAGCGCCTCGACGCCTGGGTGCGGGAGGTGGTTGCATGGCACTTTGGCCCCCAGACGGGCTCTCCATTCTGGCTTGACTACGCAAGGCGACTGGACTGGGATCCGCGCACGGAGATTCATGCCCTGGATGATCTGAGGCGCTTCGAGCCGTTTCAGGATGAGTGGCTGCGCGGCGGCCCTGTGAGCCGCTGGGTTCCGATGGCCTACAAGGGAAAGCCCGTCCACGTCTTCGAGACCGGTGGCTCCACGGGTGTGCCGAGGAGCCGGATCGACATCGAGGACTTCAGGATTGATTATTCGATGTTTTCAGCGACGCTGAACGATGCGGCCTTTCCGCCGGGCTCGGATTGGCTTGCGTTGGGCCCCACGGGTCCCCGCCGCCTCCGCCTCGCAGGTGAGCACCTGGCCCAGGTGCGCCGGGGAATCTGTTTCTTGCTCGACCTCGACCCCCGGTGGGTAGTCAAGTGCCTGAAACGCGGTGCGGTTGACTCCGCTCAGGCCTACACCGTGCACGTTATTGATCAGGCGCTGACGATCATCCGAGCCCACCCGAACATCCGGTGCCTCATCACGACGCCAAGGCTGCTCGAGGCGTTATGCCAGAAGATCTCGCTGCATCACGCCGGGATCACGGGAGTCTTCTGTTGTGGCACCCAGATGACACCGGAATTTCACCGGCTGGCCCGCGAGGAGCTTTGCGTTGGCGCCGAGTTCGTGCCGGCCTATGGCAACACGCTCATGGGCCTGGCTTGCCACAAACCCTTCGTGCCGGAGGACCAGTACAGCATCATTTATCACCCCCCGCTCCCGAGGGCCGTGCTCGAGGTGGTCGATCCCGACCGGCCCGAGCGCGTCGTCGGTTACGGGCAGCGTGGGCGCATCAAGCTCACGACGTTGACCCGCGAGTTCTTCATGCCGGGTTTTCTCGAACGTGACGAGGCCACCCGCACGCCACCGATCGGCCTCTACCCCTGGGACGGCGTCGGCGACGTGAAGCCCTTCAGTCGCCTCAACGCGCACGTGTTGGAAGGCGTCCACTGATTTCAGGGGCCCAAGACTCAATGCCTTTCGCATCCTTCGACCACGATCCCAGGACTCGACTGGTTTTCGGACCCGGATCGCTCGCCCGTCTGGGCGTGCTGGCACGTGAGCTCGGGGCCCAACGAGTCCTCGTTGTCACGGACGCCGGCATTCGCAAGGCGGGGCATGTTGAGAGAGCGACGCGCCTCCTCGCCTCCGAGGGGCTCGACTTTCGCGTGTTCGACGGCGTCGAAGAAAACCCGACCACGCATCATGTCGAGGCCGGGGCGGCGCTGGCTCGGGGTCACAAGGCTGACTTTCTCGTGGGGCTGGGCGGCGGCAGCTCGATGGACTGCGCCAAGGGAATCAACTTCGTCTTGACGCAGGGCGGGGAGCTCCACGAGTACCGTGGAGTTGGAAAGGCGACATTGCCCATGTTGCCCTTGATCGCGGTGCCCACCACGGCGGGGACGGGAAGCGAGTCGCAGTCTTTCGCGCTCATCTCCGATCCGGTGACTCATCTCAAGATGGCTTGCGGAGACAGGAAGGCGGCGGCCCGAATCGCGATCCTCGATCCTGAGCTGACGCTGACGCAGCCCACAGTGGTGGCCGGTTCCACGGGCATCGACGCCGTCAGCCACGCCGTCGAGACGCTCGTCACCCGGAAGCGAACGCCGCTTTCACGAATGTTCAGCCTCGAGGCATGGAGGCTTCTGGAGGCCAACCTCGAGAGCGTCCTGAAGGATCCGAATGACGTGGATGCACGCTCCGGGATGCTCCTGGGTGCCTCGTTGGCAGGAGCCGCGATCGAGAATTCGATGTTGGGGGCTACTCACTCTGCCGCCAACCCCGTGACGGCCCGCTTCGGGGTTGTTCATGGGCAAGCCGTCGGCATCCTCCTTCCGCACGTGGTGCGATTCAACGCGCCTGAGTGCGAGCCGGAGTACCGCGCCCTCGCCTCGACATCCGAGCTCCTGGCGCGGCGTCTGGAGGCCCTTTATGCTGCGACGGGACTTCCACGCACGCTCAGAGACTTTGGCGTTGAGGCCTCGGACTTATCCAAGCTTGCCCGGGTGGCCGCGACCCAGTGGACTGCACAGTTCAACCCCCGCACCGTGACGGAGTCCGACTTCCTGGAGATCTATCAATGCGCTCTGTGATGTTGTTGATCTGGATCGCACCCTTGATGGCCCGCGCCGGCGAGCCGCAGCCGCTCTCGTCGTCCTGGAGTTGCTTTCGCGGGGACGAGCGCAACACGGGTCGTCGCACGGGTGCTGTCGCAAATGCTCCGAGGTTGCTTTGGACGTTCGACGTCAAGGCCCAGGTCCTCTCGACCGCGGCGATCGTCAAGGGAAAGGTTTACCTTGGCACTTCTGAGGCCGGACTCCTGTGCCTCGAGCTCAAGGCGCCCGAGAAATCTGGCAAGGAGGCCTGGCGATTCAAGCTCGCCTCGAGGATCGAATCTTCTCCGACCGTCCAGGATGACCGCGTCTACTTCGGGGACCACGCGGGCGTCTTTCATGCGCTGGATGCGCTCAGCGGGGCCGAGCTCTGGAAGTTCGACACCGCGTCCACAGGGGCGGGCGGGCAGGAGATCATTTCCTCGGCGGTGATTGTGGGCTCCAGGGTCATCTTCGGGTCCTATGACCAGAACCTCTACTGCCTGGCGCTGAAGGATGGCGCGCTTCTCTGGCATCTTGAGACCCAGGGGCCGGTACACGCGACGCCAGCCCTCGTCGACGGCCGCACCTTTGTCGCCGGCTGTGACGAGCACCTGCGCACGATGGACCTTGCCACGGGCAAGCAGACGGCCGCGCTCGAGCTGGGTGGTTTCAGCTCCGGCTCGCCCGCTGTGTGGGGGGACAGGCTTGTCGTGGGCACAAGCGACGCGCAAGTTCTTTGCGTGGATTCGAAGGGCGCCAAGGTCCTCTGGAGGTATGAGCCACCGGACCGAAAGTTTCCTTTCCAGTCGGGCCCTGCCGTCACGGTGCTCAACTCGAGCGAGGCCGTGGCCATCATCGGTGGCCGCGACAAGCTTGTGCATGCGGTGCGGCTCTCGGATGGAAAAGGCCTCTGGACATTTCCGACGAAGGCCAAGGTGGATGCCTCCCCGGTCGTTGTGGGCTCTCGAGTATTCGCAGCGAGCATGGATGGCAATGTCTACCTCCTGGAAGTGGAAACGGGCAAGGAGGTCTGGAGGTTCGCTGGCGGTGGCGGTTTTGTGGCCTCGCCAGCCGTGGGAGAGGGTCGCCTCGTGATCTCAAATGATGAAGGCTTGGTCTACTGCTTCGATCTTGCGCCATGAGGATTGCATTTGTCGCCGCCGGAGCTGCCGGCATGTACTGCGGGAGCTGTCTACGCGACAACGCGCTCGCCAACGCGCTCCACAAACTCGGCGAGGAAGTCATCCTCATTCCGACCTACACTCCGCTCAAGGTCGACGAGGCGACTCTCAGCGGCGATAGAGTCTTCTTCAACGCCATCGAGGTTTACCTTTACCAGAGGTTCCCCGCCCTGGACGGGCGCCGCGGACTCTTTCGCCGGTTTCTCGGCTCGGGGCGGCTCCTGAAGTGGATCTCCCGTTTCGCTCTCGGCGCTGGCCCCCGGGAGCTCGGGCGCCTCACGATCAGCATGCTTGAGGGTGAGGCTGGCAACCAGAGGCGGTTGCTCACCGAGCTCGTGGACTTCCTCGAGCAACACGTCCAGCCCGATGTCGTCCACCTCTCGAACTCTCTGTTCTCCGGGTTTGCTCGTGAGATCAAGCGCAGACTTCAAGTGCCTGTGGTTTGCGGCCTTCAAGGCGAGGCGCTCTTCCTGGAGGGGCTCCCCCAGCCCTTTCAGTCTCGAGCGATCGCGCTCCTGAAGGAACGCGGCGCCGAGGTGGACCGTTTCTCGGCATCCAGCGCTCACGAGGCGGATCACATGGCTGCCTGGATCGGTCTCGACCGATCCAGGATCGACGTTGTCTACCCGGGAATCGATGTCGAGGATTTCGCAGCCCGCGAGCCGTCCAGGGATCCAGGCCGTCCGCTCACGATCGGGTTTCTTGCCCGAATGTCCAGTGAGAAGGGGTTTCACGTTCTTGCGGAGGCCTTCGTGCGACTCGTCGATTCCGGCGAGTTCCCGGGCCTTCGATTGAAAGCGGCTGGTTACCTCGGAGGAAAGGGCATCGAGTACGTGGCGCAAGTCAGGCGCGCGCTGGCGCGGCGTGGCGTGAGGGAGCAGCTCGAGGTGCTCGGCACTGTGAGTCGACGCGAGAAGCTCGAACTGTTGCGGCAGTTCGACGTCTTCAGCGTGCCCACGGTGTTTCCCGAGCCGAAGGGCATCTTTCTCCTCGAGGCGATGGCGAGTGGAGTGCCCGTGGTCGAGCCCCGGCACGGATCCTTCCCCGAGCTTCTGGGGGCGACGGGCGGCGGCATCCTCCATGACCCTTCCAGTGTGGAGGCTCTGGCCGGAGCGCTGGCGGTTCTGCTTCGAGATGCGGAGCTGCGCCGGAATCTTGGCCGCAAGGGGCGCGAGGGCGTGCTCGAGCGGTTCACCTCGAAGTGCATGGCGGAGCGGACCCTCGAGCTCTATCGCAAGGTTGTTCCCCATGGAGTACCTTGACGCCATGGCCCACGAGCATCGTTACGAGCGGCGTGTTCAATTCGCGGACACCGACATGGCCGGCCTGGTCCACTTCTCCTGGTACTACCGCTATGCGGAGGAGGCCGAGCACGACTTTTACAGGAAACTGGGTTTTTCGCTTCACTCTCGCGGCGAGGGCTGCTCACTTGGCCTCCCGCGCCTCGCTGCCCGCATGGAGTTCCTGCGGCCGCTTCGCTTTGACGACAAGGTGGAGGTGCATATCTGGGTCCGACGAAAGGGGCCGCGATCGATCGTCTATCAGCTTCGCATGCAGAAGGGCGACGAGACGGTTGCGCAGGGCGAGATGGCCGTCGTGAGCTGCCGCACCTACCCCGATGGGCGCGTGGAAGCGGTCCCGCTCCCCGAACACCTTGCCCGCGAGATCGCGGAGGCGCCGTACCCTCCCCTGGAGTTCAGAGGCTGAGCCCATGGGAGCTCTCTTGCGCGTGACAGGGCTTCGAAAAGCCTACAAGACGCCCGCCGAGGATCTGGTTGTCCTCGACGGGATCGACCTCGAGCTCCCCGGCGGCAGCTCGCTCGCCGTGACAGGCCCCTCGGGCTCCGGCAAGAGCACGTTGCTGCATATTCTGGGAACGCTCGACAAGCCCACGTCAGGTTCGGTGGAGCTTGATGGCCAGAATCCTTTTGGACTCGAAGATCGCGAGCTCGCTTCGTTTCGAAACAAGCGCATCGGTTTTGTCTTCCAGGACCATCACCTCTTGCCGCAGCTCACCGCGCTCGAGAACGTGCTCGTGCCCGCGCTCGTGGGGGCTGGTGTCACGCCGGAGGCGGAGTCGTGGGGGAGAACCCTGCTCGAAAGAGTCGGACTTGATCAGCGGTTCGATCATTTTCCGGCCGAGCTCTCGGGCGGAGAGCGGCAGCGTGTTGCGATCGCTCGAGCGCTCCTGAACAGGCCAAGGCTCCTCCTGTGCGATGAGCCAACGGGCAACCTTGACGCGCACTCGGCGAGAGCCGTCCGAGACCTCTTTCTCGAGCTCCACCGGGAGCAGCAAAACGTGCTGGTGGTGGTGACGCACTCCGAGGAGCTCGCGAACGCATTCGAGCGCCGTCTTGCGCTGCGAGGCGGAAGCCGGGGGGGAGTGTGAGGAAGGCTCGGAGGAGATGAGGCTCACGAGGGGTCGCCTGACGATCCGAACGCTCCAGTATCACGCTCGAGCGTACGCGCTTGTCATGATCGTCACCGCTGTGGCCGCCGCAATCATCACCGGCGCCCTCTTCGTGGGGGACTCGGTACGGGGCAGTCTGCGGGCCCGTGTCGAGGATCGGCTCGGTGACATCGAGTTTGCTCTCACGGCCCCAGGTTATTTTCGTGAGGCTCTGGCGGCCGAGCTTCAGGCCTCGAGCCCCACCACGATTCTGCGGTCCGTGGCGATCCTTCTGGTGAAGGGGACGGTCACGCACGCAGACACGGGTGCGCGGGCCAGTGAAGTCAACGTGCTCGGGGTGCCTCGGGAGCTCTGGGGCTTCTGGGCAGATCGATTCACGTTTCCCGCCGGGGTCCTTGACTCGCTCAGGGAACGTGCCGTCGTCATCAATGAGAGCCTCGCGGAAATGGTGGGAGCGGGGGGCGGCACGGCGATCCTGGTGCATGTCTCGAAGGACAGTGACGTGCCCGCTGAACACGCGCTCGGCCGCAAGGCCGGCACGGTGCGGCCCATTCGCCTCGAGGTCGGGGGGGTGCTTCCGGACCACGGCCCGGGGCTCTTTGCTCTCGAGAGCTCGCAGGTGCCCGTGCGTAACGTCTTCGTGCCGCTCGAGACGCTTCAGCGCTCGCTGGGGCGAGAGGGGCAGGCAAACAGTCTGCTCGTGAGCGCCCGTGCCTCCCCCCAGGCTCTCCAGACTCTTCTCGGGCTCACCTGGAAGATCGAGGATGCCGGCCTCCGATTCAGGGTCGATGACGCGATTCAACGCGTTGTCGTCGAGTCCAGGGCGCTCCTCTTGCCTGCGGGCGTCTCCACCCTGGTGAAGATGGCTGCGAGTCGGCGTCAGATGGGCGCTTCGGAGACGCTCACTTACCTTGCCAACACGATAGCCCTGGGAAGTCGTGAAATCCCTTATTCCACGGTGGCGGCTTGCGATCAGATCCTTGACCACAGCCTCCAGGCCGGCACGATCGCGCTCAACCAGTGGGCGGCAGACGACCTTGGGGCCAGGGTGGGGGACACCCTCCGGCTCAAGTATTTCATTGCGGACGACGACCACCGCCTCCGGGAGGTCGAGGCTGCGTTTCTGCTCTCGGAGATCGTGCCCATGGAGGGCGACACGGCCGACCCGGGCTGGACCCCCGAGTACCCAGGAATCTCAAACGCGAGGAGCCTGCGGGCCTGGGATCCGCCCTTTCCGGTCGATCTTGACCGCATTCGCGAGAAGGACGAGGACTACTGGCGTGACCACCGGACGACCCCCAAGGCCTTCCTGCCGATCGCCGATGGCAAACGGCTGTGGGCCAGTCGCTTTGGAGACCTGACGTCGCTTCGATTGCGGCCGCTCTGGAAAGATGGGGACCCAGTCAGCCATCGCGCGAAGGGCCTCGACGACGAGATCGCACGGGCAATCAAGCCCGAGTCCCTGGGCCTCACGTTTCGTGCCGTCAAGGCCGACGGGCTCAGGGCAGCCCAGGGAGGCACCGACTTCGGCGGCCTCTTCGTGAGTTTCAGCTTCTTCCTGATTGCGAGCGCGCTCATCCTCCTTTCCATGGTATTTCGCATCGCCTGCGACCGGCGAGCGCGGGAATTGGGAATCTTGAAGGCAGTGGGTATCGACCGGGGGGCTCTCTCCAGGCTCCTGCTCGTTGACGGTGCCATTGTGTCTCTGACTGGATCGGCGCTGGGTTGTTGGCTCGCTCTTGCTTACGCGAGTTTACTGCTCCTTGGACTTCGGACGATCTGGAGGGGCGCCGTGAACGCGCCGTTCCTCGAGTTACACACGACGTGGGGCAGCTGGCTGCTTGGCTGTGGGATTACCCTGGTCTGCGCCCTGGGCGCCGTCGGCCTGGTCGGCCGTCGCGTCGCAAGCTCGATGCCACGAAGCTTGCTCGCGGGATCGATTCCCGAGGACAACGCCGACGGCTCGAGCGGGGCACGGCTGCAACCCCCCGGGCGCTTGAGCTTCGCGATTGCGGCCGCATCGCTCCTGGCGGGATTCGCGCTGGTTGTCTGTGGCGCCCTCGGCTTGATCGCCGCCGAGGCCGGCTTCTTCGGAGGAGGCGCCGCAATTGCACTGGGTGCTCTGGCGTTTTTCCGAGCCTGGCTTCGAGCACCTCGTGGGCACGTGGCGACCCGGCCCCGGGCACGCTCCATTCTGCTCCTGGGGGCCATGAACGCAAGACGCTCTCCGTCGCGGAGCCTTCTCACCACGTCTCTCATCGCTTCCGCCTCGTTTGTCATCGTCGCCGTGGCCGCCATCGGGCGTGATCCCGGTTCCCTCGAGCCGCGGAAGAGCTCCGGGAATGGGGGCTTTTCGCTGATCGGCAAGTCGTCCATCCCGATCACGGTATCGCTGTCGCTTCCGGAGGGTCGCGAGGCGCTTGGTCTGGGCCCGGAAGCCTCGCGAGTCCTCGAGAGAGCCCGGGTGTTCCCGTTTCGCGTTCGTCCCGGCGACGACGCGAGCTGCCTGAATCTTTACCGCCCACAGTCACCGCGGCTTCTCGGAGCGCCTCGCGACTTTATTGAGCGCGGAGGGTTCGCCTGGGCCTCGTCCCTTCACTTGACGAACGAGGAACGGGCGAATCC
Source organism: Planctomycetia bacterium (assembly GCA_005772855.1). Classification (GTDB taxonomy): domain Bacteria; phylum Planctomycetota; class UBA8108; order UBA8108; family SXIK01; genus SXIK01. Next base: position 34,704 of record SXIK01000184.1, read on the forward strand.
ATGGATCCTGCTCGATCGGCGCTTCAGCGATGGCGCGATTCCCGCGGTCGGTGATGCGAGCACGGTCCAGTGGATCCTTCACTCCGGCCTGTCCGAAGACATCGTGATCCGGGGAGACGATGGTCAAGAGATCCGGCTGCGGCTTGTTGGACTTCTTTCCCACAGCATCTTTCAGGGCGAGCTCGTCGTGTCGGAGGCTCGGATGCTGGAAGCTTTCCCTCGCATTTCAGGCAACCGCTGGTTTCTTTTCGAGGCGGCACAAGACGACGCTGGAGTCATTACCCGGGAACTGGAGTCGGGGCTTGAATCCCACGGCTTCGACGTCGAGGCGACAGGAGCTCTCCTTGCAGGCTACCAGGCGGTCGAGAACACCTACCTGTCGACATTTCAGTTGCTCGGCGGGCTCGGTCTCCTGCTCGGGACCTTGGGGCTCGCCGCGATCCTGGCGCGAAACGTGCACGAGCGCAGGGGCGAGCTTGCACTCCTCAGAGCCGTCGGAGCCTCAAGGAGTACTTTGGCCCGTCTGGTCCTTGGTGAAACGGCGCTCCTGCTCGCGGCCGGGCTTGCCTGCGGAGCGGGTAGTGCTGGCCTGGCGGTGCTTCCGGGCGCCCTGTCACGCTCCGGCAGCGTACCGTGGGCAGCGCTGGGCGCCACGTTCACAGCCATCGTGACGGCGGGTTTTCTGGCCTCCATTGTGGCAGTTCGCGCTGCCCTGCGTGCGCCGCTCGTTCCCGCCCTGCGAAGGGACTGATACCTCGCGCGCCCACACATGAGACATTCCGAATGGGCAGAGGAAGACCATCTCAAGTCTGCTGCTCGTTTCTGCTGGTGGGGGAGGCGGACTCTCCCCCACGACGGCTCGCCTCCGAGCGGAGCGAGGGTAGAGCGAGGGTAGAGCGAGGGCGGCGGCAACAACGACACGCGGCCCCTCCGGTCGCACGCTGCGCGTGCGCCTCCGGGCCAGGCTCTCGGGAGCCGCCAGCTCTCGCTGGCGCCGGCTCCCTCCGAGCCGTGTGCGGCTCCGCCAGCGCGCCGCAAACCCCATCCTCGGCGCCTGATGGGCGCCGGGCGCCTCTGGCGCGAGCAGCCGCAACCTTTCGCAGGCTGCAAAAGGTCTCATCGCTGCCCGCGTGCGGTATATTTCACCACTTCCCTCTCGAGCGCTCCTTCGACGGCAGAACCTCGAGGCAGGTCGTCCACCAGCCGCTCTCGATCGTCTCGATGAATTCGGCTGGAAGTCCCTCGGCACGCATTTCTCTTGCGAGCTGCTCGTGGTCATACGCGACAGGAACAAACTCCACCTCGAGTCCATGCTCATCGGACGAGCGTAGCAGCGTGTACCCAACCTGGGTGGTGCCGTCGTTCTCCGGGCGGCCGAGCACTCCGACGTTGGCGAAAAGCTGACCTCCAGAAAGTCGCCGACGCCACTTGAGCCCAGTGTGGGTGGCGAGGATTACGTCTGCGTCGTGATTGCGGAAGAGCTTCAGGAGGAAGGCGTCCGGTGTTGTCGACTCCCAGAGAAACTCGTTCCTCTGGCGCGGGGAGCCGTGGCAGAGGAGCACTCGCTTCTCCGCCATCACGAAGCGGATCTCTCCAGGTAGAGCCGCGAGCCACTCCCGGTTCCGTGGCGATGTTTTCTGTAGAGTGTATTGATAACTGATGCGGGCGAAGTGGTTGTCGCGTGGGTCCGTGTAGCCGCACTGGCAGTCGTCGAGACCCCTTGCGATGCTGTCGTCGTAGTTGCCAGATAGGGTTTGAACGTTGTTTTCCCGCAGGATCGGGAAGACAAGATCCGGGTGGGGACCGAACGCACCGAGGTCTCCGAGGCAGTAGAAAGCCTTCGCTCCGCGGGTACGAGCGTCGGTGATCGCAGCACGAAGGGCCCAGTGGTTCGAGTAAATCCCGCCGAAAAGAGCCACGGGGGCTTCTGTGGAGCCCCCGCTCAACAGTCTCTCCCGGAGAGCGCTGCGCCCGTGTTCGTGCAGATCGACCCAAAGAGGTAGCAAGTGTAACAGGCGGGTTGGTCGACTGCGAAAGGCCGCAGGGTTTCTTCGAGCGTGCTTCCCATGTGGGCGACGGGAGACTCGATCAAGATCGGGCAAATGGCGACGCCTTGATCGGTAACAATGCGGCTGTGACTGCAAATGAGCTGGCTCGTGTCGTAACCCTCAAGCATCTCACGTGTGATCCGTTCCTCGCTCAGGTAGCCGCGCGTCCGGGTCGCCTCCATGCCGATTCTCAGCGTGGGGAGGATCTTGAAGCGAGGGCGCACGCAGCCGCGGCGTTTCAGCTCGGCTCCGAATTGGTCGAGCACCTTGAGCGTGTCGGAGTCAGCCCATGTCTGCACCATGGTGATGATCGGCAGGAAGCCCGACTGTGCAAGCTGCTGGACGCCCCGCATCGCGTCCTCGAAGGATCCCTCGCCGCGGATCGGGTCATTGGTTTCCTTGTCAGGGCCGTCGATGCTCACTCGTATCTCGAGCGAATACTGGCTTCCTTCCGCGATGCGCCGAAGCTCGTTCACGAGGCGTCCCCGAAATACTGTGCCATTCGTGAGCACGGTGGCAGGGCCAAGGCGGAGCGTCTCTTCCAGGATGGGCACTATTTCTCTGTTGAGGAACGGCTCGCCGCCGGTGAAGTAGTATTCCTTGACGCCAAGCTTCACCGATTCCGCAAGGAAGGGCCTGATCTTGGCGAGGTCAAGGAACCCAAAGCTGTGATTGCCGGGGTTGCAGCTTATGAAGCAGTGATTGCACGAGAGGTTGCAGAGTGTCCCTGCTACCTGGAACCAGACCTCGTCCAGGCTTCGGAGATCCACACAGGGAGCATCGAGATCAAGCACGTGGGCCTCCCCGAGCCGATGCGGTCACTCCCTCCAGAGTGGCTCCGCTCGTGTCGTGGATCTTCGCGGCGAAGGATCCCTCCAGCAAGCCGAAGACGCCTCGCACCTGCTCTCTGCCGACTCGGAGGAGGAAGTCGTTGCGTCGTCCGTAGCTCTTCTGGCCGACGACGAAGAAGCCAGGCTCGGGATTCCTGAGAGTCTCCACTCCGGGGCTCTTCTGCTTCAGGCAGTCTCTGCCCGAGGCTCCCGGGAGGGCTGCAGCCAGCGCCATGGGGCCCTCGGTTGCATAGCACTGGTGGACTTGCAGCTCACGAAAGACCTCAAGATCGGGCCGGAAGCCGACCTGCGCGACGATGCGGTCGACTTCGATGGCCCTTGCGATGCCTCCCCCCTCAACTGGCCGAAACTCGACGCGGATCTTTCCTTGTATGGGTGTCAGCCGCCCCACCGTGACTCCAGAGATCACCTGCAAGGAAGGTGGCGGCTTGGCTGCGAGCTGGTTTCCCTCCACGGCGAGCCGTGCGCGCTCGGGCAAGGGATCCTCGCTGTAGATTGGGAACGGGTCCGGGCCGGTTGTTCGCCTTGCCCAGATCACCCGGGTGCTGGGTGCTTGACGGGCAAGGTGAACCAGGCTCGACAGCGTGGTCAAAGCGCTCAAGCCTGCGCCCACAAGTAGCGTGGCACGTCCCTCGAACCTCAACCTGTCAACCCCGAGCACATCGGGCAGCTGGTAGTCGATGAAGCCCCGCAACGTTGTCTCGCCCAGGGCGGGGATGCCACCATCGCCCAGGCAGGATGGGTTTCCATAGACACCGGTCGCGTCGATCACGATGTCTGCCGCCATATCGCTGACTCCGGTTGCGTCTTCCAACAGAATCCGGAAAGGGGCTCTTCCGCGGCTTCTGTCCCCGGGATTGTCGCCCTTCAGGAGGCTGCTCCTCGCGACGCCGCGTACGAGCGTGTGAGTCCTGATGCGATCGCCGAGGGACGCGGCTATCGGGTGCAGGTATTCGTCATGGAACTCCCTACCCGTTGGACACACATCTGCCCGTGGCTCGGGGCGCCCCAAACTCCGCAGGGTTTCGAGCCCGAGCGTCGAGACGTTCATGCTCCAGGGGGAGAAGAGTCGGACGAACCCCCAACGGCGCACGTTTTCCGCGACGCCTTCCCGTTCGAGCACGGTCACGTCATATCCGAGCATTCTCGCGTGGAGGGCAGCCTCGAGCCCAATGGGCCCCGCCCCCAGGATCGCAATGCTTTGCTTCCTTTCCGTCATGCGTGCCTTTCTCTTGCCCTAGCCTCTGAATGCGGCACCCGGCTCACCGGGATCCACGGCCGCAATGGGGGGGCGCTTCCCTTCTGGATCGAGCTCCACTGCGTAGATGCGCCCTACGATCCCGAACGGTTTCGGACTCTGGGCGACATCCCAGCCGCGGGCGCGCAAGTCCCGCACGAGTGGCTGGGGGAAGCGCGATTCGAGCACGAGCTTTCGGTCGCCATATGCGTCGAAGCGTGGTTGGAGTACGGCCTCGGACACGGTCATGCCAAAATCCACGACGTTCAGGATAGCTTGCACGAGCCCTGCGGTGATGCGCGCGGCCCCCGGAGAGCCAAGGACCAGCCGCGTACGGTCTCCCTCGAGCAGAATCGTCTCGGCCACGGCCGTGGTGCGAGCCTTGCCAGGACTGATCGAGTTCCGGTGACCAGGACGGGGATCAAACGCGCTCATGCAGTTGTTGTACATGAAGCCGAGGTCCGGCGTGAAGACCCCCGAACCATATCCCAGCGAATGGCAGAAGGTGATGGCTCCGCCGTTTCTGTCGACGATGGTGAGCTGCGTCGTGCTTTCCGAGTCAGCGCCCGCCTGAGCTCCGGGTCCAGTCGCGAGCATTCGGAGGTAGCTCTCGGAGAGTAGCTCATGTGCTGCGAGGCCGCCGAAGCCGGGGTCGCCATGATTTGTGAGCCGGTCATTCCAGACCGACTGGAGGACGGGGCCAACGCGATCGATGTAGCTGGGTGAGTTGTGTCCGAGAGGCAGGAGATCCTGGGATTCAAGCAGCCCGAGCGCCTGGAGAAGGGCCACCCCACCCCCTGGGAGCGGTGTGGTTAGAATTCGGAGGCCTCGGTAGGCGCCTTCCAGTGGCGCATGAACTTCCGGGCGGTAGCTCGCGAGGTCTTCCCGTGTTACGAGGGCTCCGTTGCGCTCCCAGTCCCTGGTTATGCACTCGGCGATTTGGCCCCGGTAGAAGCTCTCTGGACCTTCCTCCGCGAGCCGACGGTAAGTGGCAGCAAGAAGTGGCTGGCGAAAGATCTCGCTCGACTTGTAGGTGTCGCCGTTCGCTTTCAAGCAGATCGATCTGCCAGTTTCCGTCAGCGAGAGGCGCTCTCGGGTCGAGACTCGTCCGTGTAGCCCGGGCCGAATCCAGAACTCCGCCAGGTCGGGAGTGACCAGGAACCCGTCCTCTGCGTACTGCGCGGCTCGAACCACAAGGTCTCGCCACGGCATCGTCCCGAATCTCCGGTGGATTTCGCCGAGGCCGGCCACCATGCCGGGCACGGTGATGGCCTTGTAGCCAATGTCGTTCACTTTTCCCTGCACGACATAGCCGAACCCATCGGGTGCCTTGGATTCGAAGATGTCTTCCCACTGGTTTTCGCGGGCGTGTTGCCCGGCACGGCCATGGAAGTCGATGGAGAGTGCGGGGCCGTGCCCTTCGAAACGCATTGTGGCGCAACCGAAGCCGCCCAGGCCGCAGCGGTGCGGATCCACGATCCCCTGCACAAGGGCGGACGTGACGAGTGCATCGGCGGCGTTCCCGCCGTCGGCAAGGACGCGGGAGCCTTCGTAGGCGGCCTCCGACTGCGGCGCAGTGACGACTCCGCGCGGGAGAATTCTGGAGACTCGAGGCTTCATGAGCGCAGATTATACTCCTGGCGGGGGAGGAAGACCTCCCCCGCACCGAGGCGTCTGGCGGCGTGCCCTCACGGGGCCGGCGTCGAAATGTCTTCTTCGTGGCCCCGTGGGCTACGTACCGCTGCGACGAGCCGGGGTCAGGCCGCTCCAGGTCGCAAGGGTCGCCGCTCGATTCGACACGAGCGACGCAGAATTCGTCTTGAAGCAACACCAAAGTAGCACATTGAGTCTCAACTCGAATGCATTTATTTCGAGCGGTGATGCTTTCGAAATCTTGACCCAGCCTTCTCGATCTCTATAATGCCCCGCTCGTTGGGTCTGCCGGGAAGGAGATCAAGAACGAGAAGGCAAGGGAAGTGTGCGCTGGTGGTTCACACTTCCCTCCTTTATGCACTGTGTCGAAATGCACTGTGTCGAAGTCCCGGCCAGCCGGCGTGGAGTGGAGATACGCCTCGCTGAAGCTCATGCCGCCAGGTTTCGGGTGCTGGAAGCTCTCGGGTAGCCGTCGTCATTTTGTGATCCCGACACGAAACAATCTTGGCATTGCTCGCGCGCCTCGGTAGCATTCGCAAAAGGTTTTTTTGCAAGAGAGACCGCCAGAGCATGTTCAGCGTCGATAGCCTCTTGAACTTTCTCGGGAAGTACAAGTACTTCGCCATGTTCGGTATGCTCCTCGCTTGTGGTCTGGGCTTGCCTCTGCCCGAAGAGGTTGTGCTGATCCTGAGCGGATTGGCCGTCGGGTGGGAGACCGCGAATTTTTGGCTCGCCTCACTCGCCTGCGTGGCAGGAATTTTGGTGGGAGACTCCTTCATCTTCGCGATGGGGCGATACCAGGGCCGTCGCTTTCTCCAGTCGAGGCCGATGCGCATGCTCCTCAACGAAAAGCGCCAAATGAAGATTCATGTGCTGTTTGCCCGCCGGGGCAATGCTGCCGTCTTCTTTGCGAGATTTATTGCGGGTCTTCGTATCGGAGTCTATGCCTACGCGGGACAGCACGGCATGAGCTGGGCACGCTTCCTCTTGCTGGACTTCCTGGGCGCGTTGGCCTCAGGGCCAACGTCGATCTGGATTGGTGCTTACGTGGCAAGGAAGCTGGCTGAGCCGGCGGATGCGGTCAGGGAGGCCAGGCGGCTGATTCATGAAGGCAGCTACGTGATCTACTCGGTCATCGGTCTCGCGCTGCTATTTGCCGTGGGCCACTGGTGGTGGTCTCGCCGGGGTGATCGTCGGGGTCGTGGACTTGAGCAGAAAGGCCGTGAGCTCCCCGATGGCCCTCCCATGGGTGTCACGACGGTGTTGAGCGGCCCTCAGATTCATACGCACGATCCAGGAGCTCGACGGGGTGAAGGATTTCAATAGCCTTGCCGGCGCTTGAACGCTCGAGTCCTGACTTGACCTGCATCGCACAACCGGGGTTTCCAGTGACGATGATCTCTGCGCCGCTCTCAAGGATTGTGCGTGTCTTCTCGGAGAGGATCGGTTCGGCCATCTCGGGGTGGAGCAGGTTGTAGACACCGCCCGAGCCGCAGCATCGGTCGCTATCCTCGATCGGCACCAGCTGGAGGCCCGGGATTTTCCGCAGGAGCTCCTCCACTGCGCGTGGCCCGATTTTCTGGCCATGGACAAGGTGGCAAGGCTGGTGGTAACCGACGCGCTTCTCGATGCGTCCCTTCGGCGCAACGAGTCCGATCTCATCGAGGAACTCGCAGATGTCCCGCACGGGAGGTCCGAGGCCGGCGGGGAATTGATGCGGAGGCTCCTTGAGCGCGGCGCCGCAGCCGGCTGCGTTGACGATGACCACGTCGACGCCCGACCGCGAGAAGATCTCCGCGTTCCTTCGGTAGAGCTCGCCGGATTCGGCGAGAAATCCACCGTGGCGATGGAGCGCACCGCAGCAAGTTTGCTCCTCGGGCAGCACGACATCGCAGCCGTTCCTCTGGAGCACACGGATCGTGGCGCGATGCGCCGGAGCGAACCACTCACTGGTAATGCATCCCAGGAAGAGGCCGACGCGCATGCGAGCTTTGCCTTCACTGGGGTAACCACCGGGCAGTGTTCGATCGGTCTCGATCCTGCGGAGACGGGGTTCGGGGATCTCCGGCTGGAGACGATCGAGCTCCGAGAAGCGCTTCGAGAGCCGGCCGAGAGTCGCATTCGCGAGCTTCCTCAGCCCGGAGCGCTGGTACATGTAAATCAGGTCCGAGATGGCCGCGATCCGACCCCGAAAGGGCAGGACGTGTCGTAGGAGCAGCTTCGCGAGCCAGAAGCCGGGTCCCTTGACCTTGTGGGCGCGGTTTAACTCCTCTCTGAAAGACTCCATCATGTCACCCATGTGGATGCCCGACGGGCAAACGGTCTCGCAGGCCCGGCATACGATGCACTGAAGGATGTGCTGCTCGGCCTCGCGCGAGATCCCTTCGCCATCTTCCGCGTAGCCTCGCATGAGGTAGATTCGGCCTCGCGGGGAGTCGGACTCACGTCCAGTCACCCCATGGGTGGGGCAGTAGGGGATGCAAAGCCCACAGTGGACGCAATCGAGCGTCCGAGTGTACTCGTGGAATCGCGAGGTGAACTGCAACTCCTTGTCCTTGGCAATGGTCATGTGGCCTCGTGCGAAGCTTTATGGGGTATCTGTGCCGGGTGGAATTATGGTCCGGGACCGAGCAATTTCTCTGGGCAGAAAACACTGTTCGGGTCAAAGACCTTCAGAAGCCGCCGCGCCAGCGACGCATTGGCGTCCGGAGTGAGAAGATAGTTGTGGCTCTGGCGCACCTGGGGCGGCAGATAGAGAAGCGTTCCAGTGCCTTGCTGCGCCAGAAGAGTCCTTCCGAGATCCGCGATCGGTCGGTCGAGGCCGTTGGCTTCGGTGGCGTCCCGGCGAGGGGACCAGCGCAGTGTCACGAGGCCACTGAGAACGTCGCAGGCGGTCGCGGGCGCAAGCTCGGCCTCCAGGACCACGCGCTGCGCCTCGTCCTGGACGTGCCGAATCTGGTTCGGAAGCGCCGAGAGCTTCGCTATGGCCAGATCGACCCGTGGTCCGGCGCCGGGGGAATCAAAATCGGCGAGGAAATCGATCAAGAGGTCAAGCTCGGACCCTGACACCGCTGAATGTCTCGATGGGGCCTGTTCGTCAAGGATGGAGCCAGCCTGGCTCTCTTGCCAGGCGACGCGGCCAGATTGCCCTTCGAAGAGCCAGAAAACGGCGACCCCGTCGCCATTCAGGGACTCGAGCATCCGAGGGGCCTGTCTTCGAGCCTCATCGTTGAGGACCCAGATGGCGGCCGGCTCCCGGCCTCTTGAGCGTAAGTTGTCCGCAAAGCGCCATGCGGCGTCAGGATCCTGAAAGACGGCCACATGGGCAGCACGACGCTCGGGGAGCGGGCGCAGCTTGAAGTTCACCTCCACGATGGGACCCGCGGTCCCCAGGGATCCGGTCAGGAACTTCATGACTTCGTATCCAGCCACGTTTTTCACGACCATGCCGCCGGTCTTGTAGCGAGTGGCGCCTCCCCGCAGCGCGTGGGCTCCGATCACGTAGGCCCTCACCGGCCCATGGCGGCCGCGGCGCAGACCCGATGGCGCAGCGGCCACGAGACCGCCCACAGTGCCACGCGCTGCCGAGGGAAGGTCGAGTGGGATTTCCTGCCCGTTGGCTTCAAGGGTGGCGCGCAGCTCCGAGAGGGTCAAGCCCGTCTCCACGCCGACGGTGAAGTCGCCCGGCTCGTAGCGCAGAATACGGTTCAGCTTCCTGAGGGAAACGACGAGAACGTTTCCGGGCGGTGGGTTGCCCAGGTAGGCATGGGCACCGAGGCCGGCGGGGATCATGTGTCTGCGTTCTCTCTCGGCGTCACGCACGATCGTCTCAAGCTCCTCGTACGAGTCGGGCGCGACGATCCGCGCTTCGGATCCGTAGAAGGCGTGCTCGTGCGGGGAGAGGCTCAGTGCTGATAGGTGGTCCGAGGCGGGAGCTTCTTGCATGGAAGATGACGGGGGCGAGGCGAGAGTATAAACCATCGCTTCGGTGGTGGTGTTAACGGGCTGCTAAAGGGGGACTAGTGTCGCATGCCTCTTGCCCACTTCCACGCATGACTTTGAGTCGGGGAATATCTTTGCTGGATTCGAGAGGTTCCGTGGATCGACTGCGCGGCGCAGGTCTTTTTGAAGCTGCAGATCCTCCTCGGTGAAGCACAGGGGCATGAAGTCCATCTTCTCGAGACCGATCCCGTGCTCGCCGGAGATGCTGCCGCCAGCCCGCACGCAGGCCTCGAGAATTTCACGACCCGCCAGGAGCACTCGGGAGCGCTCGTCCGGGTCTCGGCCGTCGTAGGAGATATTGGGGTGTAGATTGCCGTCTCCCGCGTGGAAGACGTTGGCGAGCGTGACTCCGTGGCGCTTGGCGATTTCGTAGACTTCATTGAGTACGTTTTCCAGGCGCGTGCGAGGCACGACGCCATCGAGCACATAAAGGTCTGTATTGACCCTGCCCATGGCCCCGAAGGCTCCCTTACGTCCCTTCCAGAGCTTCAGTCTCTCAGTTTCATCTCGGGCCGTACGGAACTCGATGGCCTCGTTTTCCTTCGCGATCTGGCGGATTTTTTGCTCTTCTTCGTCCATTCCGGCATCAAGGCCATCGATTTCGATGAGGAGTACCGCTGCCGCGTCCTGGGGGTATCCCGCCTTGAAGACGGAAGCCTCAACGGCACGGATCGTCAATTGGTCGAGGATCTCGAGCGCCGCGGGCAAGATCCCCTGGCGTGTGATCTCTGCCACAGTACGGCAGGCAAGGTTCATTCGCGGAAAGATCGCCAGGAAGGTTCGGATCGACTCGGGGTTGGGGACCAGGCGCACTGTGATTTCCGTGACGATTCCAAACGTGCCTTCGGTTCCAACAAAGAGGCCGGCCAGGTCATAGCCGGAGTTTTCGGCAAGTGGACCCGAGAGTCGTGCAGTCTCTCCATCGGGAAGCACAACCTCGAGGCCGAGGATGTGGTCCGTCGTCATGCCGTACTTGAGGCAGTGGGGTCCTCCTGCGTTCTCCGCTACGTTGCCGCCAATGGTGCAAGCCTTCTGGCTCGAAGGGTCGGGAGCGTAGTGAAATCCGTCAGCATGGACCTCGTGCGTTAGCTTGATATTGATGACCCCGGGCTCGACGACCGCGTACCGATTCTGCAGATCGACGTGAAGCACGCGGTTCATGCGGTTCAGGTCGAGCACAACCGCGCGGGCGGTGGGAGTCGCGCCTCCCGAGAGTCCGGTGCCTGCGCCCCGAGGGACAAATGGAACGTTCTTTTCGTTGCACCAGCGTACGACTGCGATCACCTCCTGTCGTGATGCGCAGAGCGCCACGGCACCCGGCAGCTCCTTGTGGAGCGGAAGTCCATCACACTCATAAACTTTGAGCTCCGAGTGGTCGAGGACGAGCCGCTCGGGGGGAATCCAGCGGGCAAGCTCAGCGTAGATGCCAGCCCCGGCAGGGTTGGAAGTTACCGTCGACCTTGGCTGTCGTCGAAAAAGCATGACAGAGAGAATAACAAAGCAAGGACGACGTTGCAGCAAAGAATATGGATCAGAACACGCTGGCACATAGTGCTGGAATTGCCAACACGCCAACGAGTGTCCACCCCGCCAAGGGCGTCACTCGTTGGCGCAGGGGAGTGTTACGGAGCCACCCAGAGCCGCCAGCTTGATAGCCAGTTGAGGGTGTTCCTGAAGAGGGCCATTCGCGGCGGGGGTTCTGCGCGGCGGGTTCTCGCTCCTCAGCCCAGAAAAAAAGCCGGCAAGTGACTTGGGTCGCCACCAGCCGGCTTCGTCAACGCGGGCGCGCAAAAAACCTATTTCAACTGCGGGCCTACTCCCCTCCAAGCGGAAGGGCTCCTTCACCTCTCCTCCTTCGAACTCCGAAGGACTCGAGCGATCGCTTCTCATAAAGCAATCCTCGTACCACATGCGAGGAGAAGCTCAGAGCGCAATCATTCTTGCGGTAAATGCTCCTCTTGCTCCTACCCTTGACTGCATGGAGAGGGCTGGCTGCAGATGTCGTGTCGAAAAATCCAGCAGCCCTGCAAGGGCTGCTGGAGGCTATGCCCTGGCGCCATCAATACTTTGCAAACTCCTCGGGTGCTCGGCTGCTTGAGCCGAGACGCCCTCAAGAGATATCGCTTGCGCCGCATCCGGGAGGCACCTAAGATCCAACCCGTTTGCCCGAGTCAGCGCCACCGAGACGAGACTCGAGCTCCTTCGAGCTCGAAATGTCGAAAAGTATCTCCGTCCGACCCAAAGAACCTCGAGAGACAGGAGTCATTCATGCAACGGCGGGTGTTTGCCATCAATACAGAGATCTCATGGATTCTGATTGCGAGTTCCCTTCTGATCGCCCCATTGTTTTCGCAGGAAAAGGCTGCCGCGGAGAAACCGGCCGCCGAGAAACCTGTCCCCAGGGGGGCTTTTCAGGGCTCATTGCTCAGCGCGATGCCGGCAGATATGACCCTCCTGGTGCGAGTGTCGAGCGCCAAGGGCTTCGTTGAGAAGGTAAAAAGCTCTCCACTTGGGCAGCTACAGAACCACCCCGACGTCAAGAAGTTCCTGGAAGACTTGAAAAAAAAGACCGGACCCCAGATGGCCAAGGCCGAGCGAGACCTGGGTTTTCATCCCATCGACACACTCCTTTCGATCCACGGCGAGTGGGTTCTGGGGATCGGCAACTTGAATGCTCTGGCCTCCGCGCTCGGCGAGTCGCTTCAGCAGGGACAAATGCCCTCATCTTTGAGCCCCGAATCGATCCCACTGATCATCGCAGCCGATGCCGGCGGCTCAGCGGGCAAGGTCCACGAGGCGTTGGAGAAACTTTTCGCCTTCGCCAAGAAAGATGGCGCCGAGCTGGAGTCCACCGCTTTCAACGGCGGCACAATCACTCACCTGAGCGAGCCCCGAGTGAAAGGGGCAGGAGCTTCGCCCAAGCCAAGCGACAGGAAGGATGGAGCCGGCGAGAAGGCCGAAAAGGATGCAAAGCCCAAGACAGACAAGGGGAAATCGGATCTCGCCTCCCGGCCTGAAGACGACGAGAAAAATGAAAAAGATCCAGGCAGCGATGACGACGATGGCGATGACGACGACAATAGCGATGACGCTGACGGCGATGCTCCCAGTAAGGAGCCCATGGGAATGTATGTCGGCGAGCTCGGCAGTCGATTCTACATGAGCCTTGACCGCCAGCTTCTCGAGGGGTCGATGCAAAAGGCCGATGCGGAGCGGGCGGACGGGCTTGTGAAGAACGCCCTCTTTCAGGAGACTCACGCTGCCACTGGCACCGGAGATCTCTTCGTGTTTGTCAACGCCAAGCAGCTAACCTCCTCGATCGGTACTGGGTTGAGCGCAACGTTCTTTGCCTTCTTCTGGCAAAAGTTTGAGGCGATTTTCCTCGGGGCGAGCCTGAACAATATTGGCTTGGCCTACGTGCTTGAGAAGGACGCGCTGAGTCAGTCAGCCTTCGTGCACAACTCGGGTGCCTCGGATGGTTTACTTGGCGTCTTCAAGGGGGACACTTTTTCACCCTCCACGGCCCCGCCGGTGCCATCCGATGCTCAAAACTTCAGCAGCTTCTCCTTCAAATCAAGCCACCTCTCGAAGTTGGTGAAGGATACCGTGCAACTCATCTTGAGCTTTCAGGGACAGCCCTCCGACATCGATACCCTGGTGGAAGGGAAAGTGGGAGTAAAGTTCACTGACCTCATGTCCGCTCTGGGCAAGCGGATCCATACATTCACAGGCGCCGTCAAGGCGGACAACCCGCTTGCGAGCATCAACTACGTTGTTGAGCTCAAGGATGAATCCCCGCTCAAGAAGGCGTTGAAGAAAGTCTCCGAGTTGGCCCAGGGAGAGTTTGATGCAGCGAAGTTCAAGGACCACGATATCTACACGCTCAACACCGGGAATTCTGGTATGAACGTGACGGCTGCTGAAAAGCTCCTGATTTTCACGGGTAGTCGAGGCGCAACGGAGAATGTGATCAGCCGCGCCGGCGATGTCAGCGCGATCCCACCGGGAGGAGAGTCCTTCAAGAAGGCCGCCATGGGTATGCCACCGCAAGTCTCACTGCTGGGCTTCAGCTCGTCCGAGTACATGAGAAACCTCGTCAAGTCCCTCATGGATCAAATGGGGGGGCAATTGGATACCGAAGCGCAGCCTTTCTTCAAGTCTATTGGAGCTCTCGCGGAGCTGTTGGGTAGCGGTTCCGTTTACGGCCTCTGGAAAGACAAGGGCTTTTATTCAACGTCCAGGACCGAGCTCGTAAAGAAATAAGGGCTCTCCCCGCGATTCACGAAACTCTTTGGGCCGCCTCTCGCCGAGGGGCGGCCCTCTTTGTTGGTTGAGTTGCCGTGCTCCTTGTGCCACGCGATGGAGCGGATCAAACGAGCCCGCTGAACGTGGGGTTGAGATCCATGTCGGCGGGGACTCCGGGGAAGTTATTCTCCACGAAATCCTGCTGGGCCTCGCGAGTCTTTCTCGAGAGCCCCGCCTGCAACTTTTCGCTGCAACGATCGCAAAGGACGATGGGCGGTACGAGGAGGCAGGAGGCCTTGCAAGCTCCCACAATGGTGTACCCCGAGGTGAGAGCCCGGGGAAACCCACAAAAATGGCAATGCACGGTCTCGCGGGCTGGCTTGAAGTTGGAGAGGAGGAAGCCCTTCAGGGCATCCATTGACTCCTCCGAGAACTCCCGGGCAGTTGCCTCGGCACATTTCTGACAGACGGCCATCTCAAAGACGACCTCCTTGCCCCGATAGACCTTCTGCAGTTCATACAGGCCAGCCGAGGAGAGGTCCACGCTGCACACGCTACATTTCCTGAAGGGGCCCCTCTCGTAAGCTGAATGGAGTTCCGAGGGGATGATGATGTGCTGCGCGCCGCGGCACTTACCCTCAGGGTGCTCGGGTGGCGGTTCAGCTTCAAATTCCAAGCAAGTACCTCCGTTTCATTCAACAAGTCTTCGGGAGCACTGTGGCATTTTCCACAGGATAGCCGTAGAAGAATCGAGTCAACACCCCCTTGGAATGGAGAACTCGCTTGTGGAGACTTTAAGGCAATCCTCAGGAGTCGGCAAACAGTGGATGCAAACCCCGACGATATTATAGGCGTTTGTACTGAAGGTAGCTCCGTCAGTCGGAGCCAGGGCGGAATTTCTTGGGAAAGGCCCCCAGGCTGCATCAACACATGATACCTCGTAGTTGGCTCAAGATATTGGCACTGGCTCACAGCCTGTTGGACACCACCCTGGCTGCTCCACTGCTCAAGGACGACCCTGTCCAGCTCATGAACTACGGAATTGGACGGCTGGAGGAGTATAGCTATCTGGAGGCGTACGGAATTTTCGACCGTCTGGCAACCGCCTATCCCGGCTGGGAGGCAGCCCATGCGAACCGCGGCATGGCTGCGTTGAACGTCCAGAAGGATGAGAAGGAAGGTGTCGATTATCTTCCCATCGCCGAGAAAGCTTTTTCGAGGGCGCTTGAGATCAATCCCCGGTGTGTTCAGGCGCTGGTAGGCCGCGGCATCCTCTACTACCACACAGGCCGGATCGATCTCATGCTGGAGGACTACGTCGCCGCGGCCGCGATCGAACCCGACGATCCCCACATCCTGTGCCAGAAGGCCGTGGCCCTCATCGAGAAGGGCCGAACGGAAGAGGCTCTCGTCGCCTTCGAGCGGGTTCTGAAGCTCCAGCCGTCCTTCTCGACAGCGATGTATCGTCTGCGGGAGCTTTTTGCCCGCAAACGGCAGCTTGACCGCATGAAGGATGTCCTCCGCCGCTTTGCGAAGCTTGAAACGACTGAAAGCGGGATCAAGACCGGGGTCAAGTACGGCGAGTGCGGCAAGTACAGCTTCGCGCTCGCCGGCACGGTTCCCCCCGGGTGGAAGGCCGCAGCACCACAGTGGCGCCCTGCCCCGGCGCCGTCCTTCTCGACACCGGTGAAGATCACTCAAAAACCTGCCCTCAAGAGGATTGGCCCCAACGGCAAGTCGCGGGCCCCTGCCTTCGCTGTCGGCGACCTGGACCGTGACGGGGGGCTTGAGCTCGTTTTTTGCGGCGAGAAGGACGAAAACGATGCCGGCTCGGTTACTCTCTACGGCCTCGACGATTCGGGGGCGTGGGGTTTGCGGGAGCGCTTCCCTTTCGCCGATGCCGAGGTGTGTGCGATGGGCGATCTCGACCTGGACTTCGACTCGGACATCGTCCTTGCCGGACCGGGGTGGCTCAAGCTTCTCGAGAATGACGGCGGAGGCAAACTGTCTGTCAGGGAGCTCGACGTGAAAGGCACTGACTTCGCAGGTTTGCCAATGCGGCTGACCCTGGTGGATGCGGACAGCGACGGGGACCTTGACATAGTCTCTCTCCGGGTGGAGCGTCAGGCGGAGAAGTGGCGGTCGCGCGTGGAGATCCTGAGCAACGATCGAAAGGGCAAGTTTCAGGAGATCGCGGCCAGAGCCAGTGTCGGTCCGTTCGATTTTCCCGCTGCGGAGCTGGTAGTCGCGGACCTGGACAGTGATGTCGACCTTGATCTCCTCGTCTTCGATGGCTCGACCGGCGTGGTGCGAACCTTCGCCAATGACCGAGCCTGGGATTACCATGAGGTGAACCGGGGCCCCAATGCGCCGAGCGCGCCGGGCCTTGTCTCGACGACAGGCGGCGACTTCGACGGTGATGGCGATGAGGACCTCGTTCTTTTTTGCGGTGATTCCCTTCGATTCTGGCGGAACGTGGGCGGGCTCGTGCTGGAAGAGGAGGGCGAGTTCACCAGGCGCTTTGGCGCCCTGGGCGGAAACGCGGGAGTGCTCGCTGACTTCCGTGGGGCGTTTGAGACGAGCCTCCTGGCCCTTGGCACGGGGGGAGGCAGAGAGAGCGCGGCTTTCCTGGCCTCGCCGACGGCTGAGAAGGCGGTCCAGCTCGAGTGGACGGGTAAGGGGGCGCCGGCGGACCGAAGTGCTCTCGTGACCGTGATCCGTGAGGGGCGTGCCCCGGAGTTGGTGGTCTACGACACAGTGGAGGGCGGACACTCTCTTGCCCTGCCTTCAGCT
This sequence comes from Planctomycetia bacterium, assembly GCA_005772855.1. Taxonomy (GTDB): domain Bacteria; phylum Planctomycetota; class UBA8108; order UBA8108; family SXIK01; genus SXIK01. The sequence continues at coordinate 51,533 of SXIK01000184.1, forward strand.
CAGGGCTGGTTTGTCCTGCAGCTTGAAGGATCGAAGCGATGGACTTCGAAAAAGGAAAGGTCGAACTTTGATGGTATTGGAGCCTCGGTTGAAATACGCAAGGGCACGAAGGCCTTGCGCTACTGGCTCCACGGTGGAGCCGGCGGAGCCGGGCGGCAGTCCGTGCGCGGGTTCTGTGGCCTCGAGGGCGACACTTCCGCCGATTTCGTACGAATCATCTGGCCCGACGGCGTGCTTCAAGCAGAGAAGGGGCTCACCAGGGGCCGCGTAAATGTCGTTCAGGAGATCGAGCGAAAGCCTACCTCGTGTCCCATCCTCTTCGCCTGGACGGAGAGTGGCTTTGAGTTTGTTGCGGACTTTCTCGGCGTCGGTGGGCTGGGTTATCTTGAGTCTTACAGAGTCTACTCAAAGCCGGATCCAAGTGAGTACGTGCTCTTGCCAGATCTCGGAGCCGAGGATGGTTTCTACAAGCTCGACATCCTCGAGCCGCTTGAAGAGTGTACCTACCTTGACGAGTTGAAGCTCACGGTCGTCGAGCACCCGAGCGAGGTGAATGTGATTCCCGATGAGATGTACGCGATTCGGGGTCCTCAGCCGGGATACAAGCTTCTTTCATTCCGGGAGCGAAACTTTCCCGTTCGCGCCTCGAACGACGCAGGTAACGACGTGACCCAGGAGCTAAGAGAGGCGGATCGGCGGTACGGAAACCAGGTCCAGCCAGATCCGGCCTTTCTCGGGCTCTGTCTGCGCACACATGCCATCGAGCTCGACTTCGAGAACCGTATTCGCGACATGCTCGAGGGAAATCCCGGGGCGAAGCCTTGCCTCTTTCTGTACGGGTTCGTCAAGTACGGTTACTCGACAACCAATTTTGCCGCCTGGCAAGCGAGCGCGGCGCCCAGCGCGCCAAGCGTCGGGGTGGAGCGCGAAGGGAAGTGGGTCACGTTGAGAGAGGAGTGGGGATTTCCGGCCGGATATCCTCGCTACATGTCGATTGACTTGAGCGGGCTCCTTGGCCGAGGTGACCGGCGCCTGCGTGTTGACACGAACCTCGAGATCTACTGGGATCAAGCCTTCCTTGCGGATGTCAGCGTCGCGGACTTCACGGTGGTGGAGCTGAGCTGGGACGCAGCAGAGCTGGCTTTCCGCGGCTTTCCGCGGGAAGTATCTCCCGATGGCGCGTTGCCGGGTATCTACCTGCACGGCGAATTTGAACCCGAAGCCCAAATGAAAGCTTTCCCTGGTCGCTACACCCGCCATGGCGATGTTCGTGGGCTGCTCCAATCCGCAGATGATCGTCTCGCGATTCTGGGACCGGGCGACGGCCTCGAGCTGAAAGTGAGAGCCGATCGACTCCTGCCGCTTTCGTCAGGCCGGCGCCGCACCTTTCTGCTCAAGGCCTTTGGTTATTGCAAGGACATGGACCTCTACACTGCGCACCCCGAGCGCATAGAGCCCTTGCCGTTCAAGGCGATGAGCGGCTATCCGTTTCGGCCGGAAGAGGCGGCGGCCTCCAGAGCCGCGCACGCGGACTACACCAACGAGTGGAACACTCGAGAGGTGAAGTAGGGAACCGAGCACGCGGAGTCCACTTTGTAGGTCCTCAGAAGAGATATACCTCGCGCGCCCACACGTGAGACATTCCGAATGGGCAGAGGAGCACCATCTCAAGTCTGCTGCTCGTTTCTGCTGGTGGGGGAGGCGGACCCTCCCCCACGTCGGCTCGCCTCCGAGCGGAGCGAGGGTGGAGCGAGGGTGGAGCGAGGGTGGAGCGAGGGTGGAGCGAGGGTGGA
>SXIK01000185.1 GCA_005772855.1 Planctomycetia bacterium
AGCCAAGGAAGGCAGCTCCCGGGTCGTAACCCAATTCCTCGGCCATATCATCCGTGGGGAACAGATTCAGCTCGTCGACGGAGGACACCAGCGCCGCACGTTTACCTACATTGACGACGGCATCGAGGCTCTGATGAGCATCCTCAAGAACGAGGGGGGAGGTTGCGATGGCAAGATCTTCAATATCGGTAACCCCGCGAACGACCTCTCCATCCGGGAGCTGGCGCAGCTCATGCTCGAGCTCCACGGCGAGATCACTGGCAAGAGGCCGAACGGAGCATCGCTGAAGGACGTCCCTCACGAGACCTACTACGGCGAGGGCTACGAGGACATGACCCGGCGCGTCCCCGACATCACCCAGGCCCGGACGATTCTCGGCTGGGAACCGCGCTTCCTGGCCCGCGAGGCGTTCCGGCGCACGATCTCGCACTATGTTGGCCAGAGCCCCGAGGGCCTGAGCGGAGACCTCACGAGCTAGATAGCCGGCACGCTTCAGAGTGGCGCCGGACTATTTAGCACCCCGAGAACTGCTCACATCCAAGCCGTCCCAGGTCGCCACAATCCCGAAACGGCTCGGGTGGCGCGGTTCCGCCGAGGAAGAGGAAGTTGAGCCAGTTGACGGCATCGGTGACCTCCACCTTGCCACTCCCGTCGATATCGGCCGCATCGAAACAGCGCAGAGGCGCCGTACCCTCAAAGAGGTACAGAAGCACGGTCACGGCGTCCGTGATGTCGCGGAAACCATCCGAGTTGGCATCGCCACGACGGTAGAAGCGCTTTTCGGGCAGGCCCGCAAGGCCGCAAGCGATCCACTCGAGCAGTCGGTCAACATCGGGCGAGGGTGAAAGGCCGAGGTCGGGAGGCATCTGGTTGCGCAAGAGAGTGTCGCGAATGGGCAGCGCGTAAGCGCGAAGGGCCGCCGGGTCATCCCAGTTCTGGTCCAGCGGAGCGCCCTGTCGGGCCTCGCCCTCCCTGGACTTCCAGTGGCAGCTCCCGCAGTGGACCTCGAGAAACTTTGCGGCAAAGTTGTCGTGGGTGACCTCGGATCCCGCGGTCGGACATGAGCCATCTACCGGGAGATCGCACCTCATCCACTCGGAAAGCCTGTCGATCTCCTCCGGGGGAACGGTCTCGAAAGGCGGCATGTTCCCTGCCACAACCTGCTCCAGGATCAGGTCCTTCCGGGTCCAAACGTCGGTGTAGTTGTTCCACCCGTGGCAGCGATTGCAATACCGGAAGAAGAAGGTTTCGCCAAAAGTTTCCCAGCGCAGAGCGGTGCTGCCGCTCGGACACGGGATCGGGTCCCGAGCCGCAAGGAGACCTCCGCGGGAGAGGAAGAGAAGTAAAAGGCCCATCAAGTGTGGCAGGAGGCGCATGGAGACTTTTCATGGTACCGCCTGGAGGGATCCAACGAAACGATTGCGATTTCGCAGCCCGTCGTGCGGACTTGTTCAACGGGCTGTTAGCCCCGCGGACCGCGACAAAGCCCGACGAAGAGCACGGCGCCGAGAACACAAAGGAGGATGTTACCGATCTGCTGGGTCGCAAACGGCGAGATTCCCTTTGTCGCCAGGTAATTTCCGAGCATCTCACCCAAGAAATACAGCGTGGGAATAACGATCATGGAAACAAAAAATGGGAGCAGCCGGTTTGCCGAGGAGACCGAGAGACCGACCAGGAACGCGCAGAGAGGGAAACAGAGTGTGGCAAGGCTTATGGAAAGCCTCCGGTGGATCTCAGTCACTGCGTACCAGTACTGGCCATCGGCGTCATCGATAGCCTTGCTGTCGCTCGTGGATCGGACCTTCCTCAGTCGCTCAAGGCGGTTCGACGTCTCGAGACTCAACTCGCCGGCCGACATATCCTTCACGGTCTTGTCGCGGACGGGAGGCACGATTGCAAACTCGAGCCGCTCGAAATAAGCTCGCTGCATGAAATTCGCGGAGGCTCCCGGGGGGGCACTCTGGACATCGCCGGGATCGTCCATCGACTTCTCTCCGGGCTTCTTTCCGTCAGCCGCATATCTCTTGCCCATGCCTTCGATAAAATCTTCGTCGAAGAAGAGGCTCACACCCTCGAGGTTGAGAACGATCTGCTCCGCACGCTTCCCCTTGCCTCGAGCCACGGAACCCCGCTTCGCGAAGAGATATTGTGCGTACGAAGGCGATTCAACGGTCTTTGCGACGTCGTTCGAGACGAGCAAACTTGGGCCGTTCTTGCCGACGCCGATGAAAAAATCCTCCAGGGTGGGCCCATCATAGTGCCGCGCCCAAAGGCTCATCCCGGACGACCTGAACTCCAGGTTCCAACCCTCTCCGAGGTACCCCAGATTATTGAGAATCATCGTCTCCGCGTTCCGATTCGCGTACCGCATCGCCGGCGCCCAGTGGGAGTTGAGAAAGTGAGCGCCGATCGTCAGGGCCGCGCCGAGCGCCAGAGCTGGCAGGCTTGCCTGGAGGGGCGAAACCCCAAAACTCCGCAGCGCGAGGACCTCACGGTCCGCGTTGAGCCGCCCCGCGAGCAGGCTGGCCCCAAAGAGAAGCGAGAGCGGGAGGGAATAGGTAATGGCTTGCAAGAAGGCCCGAACCAGGATCGGAAATACGATCAGGATGTCAAAGCTGTACGCCTCGGTTGCCCGGACCGTCAAGATAACGCCCTGGACAGCCTCCAGGATCAAGAAGGCCAGCAGACAATTGACCGACAGACCTCGAAGGAGATAACCAAAGAGCGTGCTCGACGACCTCACACGCCTCAGCGTTCTCGGCCCCCTGCCCGCCCCGGCAAGGGGCGGGAGCTCCGTTTCACAAACGTCACCGACTCTCACCGCCATTCAGGGAGCTTATACCATGACGAGGCAGCTTACGACGAGTTTTCGATGGCTCCCGGATGCTCGCCAGGTGTGCCCCGGGACGCTGATCCCGGTAACACGAAGGAGCGCCGGGCGCCTCCGGTGCCGATGGCGATGGGGCGTTGGCCTGGATGTCCCCATCATGGCCGCGAGGAGTATCAAGCGACAGGCCGTGCCAACATTTCTTGTCTCACGCCGCCGCCCTGTTGCCACCCGGGAATTCGTTCGCTACAATCCCGCTTTCGAATGGGCGTGCCGCGAGCAACCCGCGAGTAAAAGGTCCTGGAGAACCGCATGATTTGGTCGAAGCTTGATTTCGAGCGCGAGGTGCGTAGACAACTCATCGAGCTCGAGTCGATCCGCAAGAGGGTGCCAGCCGATTCGGATGTTCGTATACGCATAGATCGGTTGGAAGCTTCTCACGTGAATCTCCTGCGGAAACTGGAGGAGATCCTTCCGAGCAACAAGGCGCCGCCCACATCCTCGATGCCCCGGTGCGCTCAAATAGCGCGGGAGTTGCGTTCGATGGTCAAGACCTCGGAGGTGCAGACCACCACCCAGTCGGTTCGACAACGGATTTCGCTCTCCTCAGCCCTGGAAACCGCCACTGAAGGGACCGCCCCTGAGAAGGCCATGGGCGGCGGCTTCCCGCAGGGTCAGGAACTGCCAACTCTCGACTGCCGCTGCGCGTCCTGCGGTCAGATCCTGCTTTCAAGCCTCCTGGCGGGTGAGAGCGTTCTGCTTTCCGATGGCCTCTGGTATCACCCCATCTGCCATGGGAATGGCGAGCCTCACCAGAAGCCCGGCATGTTGAATTGAGAGAGTGCGGTATCGCCGGACTTCCTCTCGATCGGCCTGGCGTCGTGCCGTATAATTTCTCGGCCATGGGCTCCACCACGTACGAAGACCTGGAAAATACGCTCGAGAAGGACGGACCGGCAAGAACCTTCGACCTGCTCGCCGACACATTGCGGGCCGAAAAAAAGTATCCTCAGCTCTTCGAGGCGCTGCTCATGAAGAAGCGCCACGAGCTGGGCATGCCGCTCCTCGGCGCGGAGACGTTTCGCGACCTTCCGGAAGAGCTTCGCGTGCAAGTCGAGGACCACTATGTGCATGTCTGCCGGGAAGTCGGGTCGCTTTATCTCTCCAGCGGGGACATTGCCGGAGCGTGGCCCTACTTCCGTGCCATTGACGAGCCCAAGCTGGTGGCCGAGGCCCTGGATCGTTGGCAGCTTCCGGAGGCCACCGAGTCGCAAACCTACGACGCCCATGGCAATTCCCCTGTGGACGTGATCATCGACATCGCCCTCACCCAGGGTGCAAACCCGCGTCGGGGCTACGAGCTCCTGCTCTCTCACCACGGCGTTTGCAGGGCCATCACCACAATCGAACATCAGTTTCCACACTCCGGTGAGGCCAAGGAAGCCTGTGGCGTGCTGCTCGTCCGCCGACTCCACTCGGACCTTGTCTCCAACCTTCTGCACGATATCCGGCGGCGCGAGGCCGAGGTGCAGCCGGATAGCGACATTCGAAGACTCATCGAGGGCCGGGCCTGGCTCTTCGAGGATCGTGGCTATCACGTCGACCTGAGCCACCTTCAGTCGGTGGTACGAGTATCGGTTGGGCTCGGGGACAAGGAGGCACTGGGGCTTGCTCTTCAGATGACGGAGTACGGTCGCAAGCTCCCGCGGGACTACCAGTCGAATGATCAGCCGCCCTTCGATGACTTTTACAACGACTACAGAATCTTTTTGCAGGCCCTGTTAGGAATCGGCGTCGATGGCGCGATTCGCTACTACACCATCAAAGCGGACCGCGCTTCACCATCGGAGGATGGCAAGCACTTCCCCGGTGAGATTCTTGTTCACCTCCTCTGGCGAGTCGGCCGCCCTCGAGAGGCAATTCAAGCCTACAGGAAGCATCTGAAGGACTTCCGGGGGCAGCTCTCGGCCTCGCCCAGCCTCTTTGAGCTTTGCAATCTGGCCGGAGATTTCACAACGCTCCTTGAGCTGGCGAAGGACCGGAACGATTTGCTCGAGTACACGGCGGCCCTCGTTCGCGGCAGGCGTGAGCGGACCGCCGTCGAGTAGCCTGTAAACCCACCGGTCCACGCTGAGGCGCGAGGGACCCACCTGCAAACACTGCACTTGGGCCATGCAGCCCAGGTGGCGGCAACCCCGGGGGGGGCTCGCTCAACGCGCTGCTGGAATTCCTGCGTTCGTCCCCTCCCAAAAACCTACTGCTTGCACCTGTAGACGAACGCCGGCGGAAAGTTCTTCCAGACGATCTCGCTGGTTTCCACCAGCCGAAAGAGACCTTGCAACCGGGCCCGAAAACGAAGGGCATTGGGCATCCAACGGGCATGTAAGTAGCCAAACGTCGTGAAGACACCATCTGGCGACAAGGTCTCCAGAACCGCCTTGAGCACATTGTCCTGGACGCTCAAGGGCAAACTGGCCCAAGGCAAGCCGCTGACAATGTAATCGACCCGCTTTTTCTGATGACGTAGAAGGTACTCCCGCATGTGTTCAGCGGAGTCGTTGTAGACTGTGAGGCTCGGAAAACGGGTCTGCAACCCACTGGCAAAGATGGGGTCCACTTCGAGGGCGAAGAAGGTTGTCCGCTTGCCAATACTCTCGAGGATCTTCCCGGTAAATGCACCAGTCCCGGGGCCCAATTCAACTACAGTTTCGCAAGCGCTGAGCCCTGAGCCATCAACCATGGCCTCGGCGAGAGCCCTGGAGCTGGGGCCAAGGGCCCCGACGCTCGTTGGCCTCCTCAAAAATCCGCCCAAGAAACGGAACCGCTCCTCGACCCTGGGTTTCAAACTCGAGAAGAGGCTTCGCTTGGACGTATCCCTGCGACGGCCCTCGCCTCGCAGCCTGCCCCTTAGTAGTGAGGAATCTGCCATACTTCCGACTTCCTTGGTTAATACCTGTAGTGGTCGGGTTTGAAGGGACCTTCGGCCGAGATGCCCAGGTAACTCGCCTGCTGCTGAGTGAGCTTCGTGAGCTTGACGCCGAGCTTGTCCAGGTGGAGTCGCGCGACCTCCTCATCAAGCTTCTTGGGACGCACGTGGACGCCGACAGGATACTTGTCCCCCTCCGTCCAGATCGCCAGCTGCGCCATGACCTGGTTCGTAAAACTGTTCGACATGACAAAGGCAGGGTGGCCGGTCGCGCAACCCAGGTTGACGAGACGACCCTCAGCAAGGATGCGGATGGCCTTCCCGTCCGGGAAAATCCACTCATCGACTTGAGGCTTGATCGTCACTTTCTTGAAGCCCTTTTGAGCCTTCAGCCAGGCAATCTCGATCTCGGAGTCGAAGTGGCCAATGTTGCAGACGATCGCTCCATGCTTCATGGCCTGCATGTGCCTCCCGAGGATCACGTCACAACAGCCGGTCGCCGTCACGAAGATATCGCCGATCGGGGCTGCCTCCTCGAGCGTCAGAACCTGATAGCCTTCCATGGCAGCTTGGAGCGCGTTGATGGGATCGATCTCAGTGACGAGCACCCGGGCACCCAGGCTCTTCATTGCGTGGGCGCAGCCCTTGCCGACGTCGCCGTAGCCAGCCAACACGACAACCTTTCCGGCAATCATGACATCGGTAGCGCGCTTGATGCCGTCGGCGAGCGACTCGC
>SXIK01000186.1 GCA_005772855.1 Planctomycetia bacterium
GAGCAGAGGCCGAGATCCTCAAGCGCGGTGAGCACTGCCAGGATATTCTCCGGGTGGATCTCACGAATTTGCAGGTTTGCGCGACCCGTGACGTCCGCATGGCCGCCACCGAAGCGCTCCGCGATCTCCGCGACTCCGCGCATCTGATGCGAGGTGAGAATGCCGTTGGGGATCCTGAGGCGGCACATGAACGAATCCTGTGCCGGCGCCACGTAAAAGAGGCCGTGGAACTTGAAGCGGTAGACGTCCAGGCCCTTCGGGAATCTTCCCTCCTCCGCGTGACGGCGCAGATCGTCCCACACGTCGAGCGGGTTCCCCTGGCGCTTCGCTTCCTCCTCACTCGAGAGCTTCCTCCCGGCGGCGAGGAAACGGTCCTGCGCCGTCCGGTGGATGTCCTCGGCACCCCTGGAGGGCCGATCGAGCAGCGAGGGAGACTCGTTTCCTGCGATCGCCGCAAGCGTTGAGGCGAACGTCGGGACGCCGAGCGTCCGCCTCCTGGCATCGTAACCTTCCAGTAACCCATGGAGGTACTGCTTCTGCTCGTCGCTGAATGGGGTGCTCTCTCCTGGCTCAGGGATCATGGTTATCGGCTCCCGCGGATAGCCTCGATGCGCACGGCGCACTGCTTGAAGTTGGGCTCCCGCGAGATGGGGTCCGAGACGTCGAGCGTGAGGTTGTTCGCGTTCGCCTCGGCAAAGTGAAAGGGCATGAACACCTGGGCGGGCCCGACGATCGAGGTGACGCGAACCCGAACTCGATCGATGCGGCCCCTCCGGCTACTCACGGCCACGTATTCGTGATTCCGGACGCCCAGCCGCCTGGCATCCGCCGGGTTGATCTCGATCCAGGCCTCGGGCGCGCTCTCTTCCAGAATCGGTACCCGCCCGGTCTTCGTGCGCGTGTGCCAGTGTTCGACCGTGCGCCCCGTATTGAGGAGAAAGGGGAAGTCCTCGCCCGGCTCCTCGGGAGGCAATTCGCTCTTCACCCGGAAGAGAACCGCTCTTCCATCGTCCGTCTGAAAACGGCCATCTGTATAAAGCCGGGGACAACCTCCCGGCACGCCCCCGGGCGCGTCGGCCGACCGGGGCCATTGCACGCTCCTCTCCTCGAGCGCCTCATACGTGATCCCGGAGTAGTCGCAGAGACGCCCCCGCGACACCCGGCGCCACTCCTCGAACGCGTCCCGCGGGCCCTGCCAGCCAGGAAAGAGGTCTCCACGCACGCCAAGACGCTCGGCAATATCCAGGAAGATGTCGAAGTCAGGCCGCGCCTCGCCAGGCGGCTTGACGGCCACGTTCACCTTCGATACACGGCGCTCCGAGTTCGTGTAAGTGCCTTCCTTCTCACCCCAGATTGCGGCGGGAAGCACGAGGTGCGCAAGCTCAGTGGTGGGAGTCGGGTGGTAGCCATCCTGCACAGCAAGAAACTCGAGCTTTGAAAACGCCTTCTTGAGCTTCGCCTGGTCAGGATACGAGACAAGTGGATTCGTCGCGATCACCCAGAGCGCCTTCACGCGTCCGTCGTCGATGGCCTGGATGATGTCCGGATACGCGAGGCCTCGTCTCTCCGGGATCCGGTCCGCTGCAACTTTCCACAGATCCGCAAGCTCGAGACGGTGCTCCTCCACGTCGAACCGCCGGTAGCCCGGAAGGCTCGAAGTGAACGAAGTCTCCCGGGAGCCCATTGCGTTGCACTGCCCCGTGATGGAGAAGGGTGAGCCGCCGGATACGCCGACATTACCGGTGAGGAGGGCGAGGTTGTTGATGAGCGTCACCGTCTCCGTCCCCTGCGTGCTATGGTTGACCCCCATTGTCCAGCCGAAAAATGCGCTGCGCGCGGTGCCGATGACTTTCGCCGTTTCATAAATCTGTCCCTCGGAGAGCCGTGTCACCTTCGCGACATGGGAGAGCGGGTACGCTTCGAGATGTGCCTTCAGCTCCTCGAAGCCGCGGCAGTGATCGCGAACGAAGTCCTGCTTCACCCATCCTTCCTTGATGATGAGGTGTGCGATGCCATTGAGGAGGTAGACGTCCGAGCGCGGCCGCAAGGGCAGGTAGATGTCGGCCAGCATGGCGGTCTTCGTCGCCCGCGGGTCGACAACGATCACCCTGGTGTCCGGATGACGGTCGAGGTTCTTGAAGAGCCGAGACGCGAGGATGGGGTGGTTGTCCGCAATGTTGGCACCGATGAGAACGACGACGTCCGCCGTCTCGATGTCGTCGTAGCAGCCAGGAGGGCCGTCGCTCCCAAAGCTCCGCTTGTATCCCGACACGGCACTCGCCATGCAGAGGGTGGTATTGCCATCGTAGTTTCTGCTCCCGAGGCCAAGCTGCACGAGCTTTCCAAGCGCGTAGAACTCCTCGGTCACGAGCTGCCCGGTCGACAGAACGGCGACAGAGTCCGGACCATGCTCCGCCCGGACAGCGCGCAGGCGCTCCACGAAGGTATCAAGCGCCTCGTCCCAGCTCGTGCGCCGCAAGCCGCTCCACGTTCTCCGCAGAGGGTGGAGCGCGCGTCCGGGTGCGGTGATGGTGTAATGCTCCGAGAGGCCCTTCGGGCAGAGCTTCCCTTCGTTGACGGGGTGCTCGGGGTCGCCGCGGACGCTCACGACGCTGCCCCCGCGGACACCCAGCAGCATGCCGCAGCCAACGGAGCAGTACCCGCATGTCGTCTTCACCCAGCGTTCGGGCACCTTGCTCCTCGCCATGACACCGAACCTGGGATCGCGCCCATAAGAGAAGTCGCCGGCACTCAGCCCCAACGTCTCGTCCATGTCCGTCGTTCTTGGTATTGACATTTGCACTTCATCCTATCAAGGCGATGGGTTTGGGGCCATGGACTCCCAGACCCGGCTCCGCTGAATAATCGCCGCCGACGAGCTCAGGGCCACGAGTGAGAGGACGATGAGCCCGCCCGCAAAACTCCCCGTGAGCCCACGGAAGCCTCCGAGCGCAATCGGCAGCAAGAACCCGCCCAGCCCTCCGGCAGCGCCCACGATGCCAGTGACCGCGCCAATCTCACGGCTGAACCTCTGCGGGACCAGCTGGAAAACGGCGCCGTTGCCCATACCGAGGACCCCCATGACCATGGTGAGCGTCACGGCCGCGGTGAAGAGCGGGGGAGAGGCAGCTATCAGCGCCACCCCTGCCGCCACGACGGCATAGAGGACCGCGAGGAGGCGCGTACCGCCGTACCGGTCCGCCAGGAAGCCTCCCACGGGGCGGAGGAACGAGCCCGCAAAGACGCAGGCGGCAGTGAAGGTCCCCGCTCGGACCTTGCTCAGCCCGTACTGGTCATGAAAAAAAATCCCGAGAAAACTCGCGAGGCCGACGAAACCGCCAAAGGTTACCGCGTAGAAAAACGCAAGCCACCACGTATCGCGCTCGCGAAGGACCCCGAGATGATGGGCCAGCCTTCTGGGCGGAGGGTGGCCCGGCGCATCCCTGGCAAGGAGCTTGAAGGCGCACAGTGTGACTACGATCAAGCCGGCGGCCAGGCCAAAGACGCCTTTCCAGCCGAGAGGCTCGGCGAGTCGCGGCCCGAAGAGAGCCGCAAGCACCGTGCCGCTGTTGCCAGCGCCGGCGATGCCCATCGCGAGCCCCTGGTGCTCGAGGGGGTACCATCGGCTCGCGAGCGGCAGAGCCACTGCGAAACTCCCGCCTGCCACGCCGAGGAGTGCCCCCGCCAGGAGCAGCCCACTGAAGCTCTCCACCCAGAGCCACACAAGAACCAGGGGCACGATGGTCAGCGCCAGGCCAATGGCACCGGCCCGCCGGCCACCGATGTGATCCGCGAGGACCCCGAGCGGGATTCGAAGCAGCGCCCCGCCGAGGAGGGGTATCGCGACGAGCAGGCCTTTTTGGGAATCCGTGAGCGCGAAATCAACCGCGATGGAGTTGGCGAGCGCTCCGAGGAGCATCCAGACCATGAAGCTCACATCGAAGTAAAGGAAAGCGCCGAGCAACGTCGGCCAGTGGCCGGCGCGGAGGAAGTCGCGAGTTCGCAAGGGTGTCAATGCCTCGTGGGGGAGTTGCGGCTGAAGAAATGTCCAGGCATGTTGCGCGGGACAACGGTGACGAAGAACAGGTAGCGGTCGAGGATCTCGCCGGAGAGCCCGCAGGCGAGCGACGCAGCCACGAGAGCAATCGCTGCGAACCTGCCCCACTGCGTGGCTGCCGCCAAGAGGAGCAGTGCGGAGGCCACAAGGAGCAACGTACGAAGCCACTGGACGCGAGAAAAACGCCGCGTGAGGAGGCTGACCGTGCTCAGCAGGGACGGGTCCTCGGTGCGAAGCCCCTCGGCCACGAGGGTCCACGGTACGAACGCCTGCGCAAAGAAGCTGACCGCGCTCACCATCGCGAAGGACCACAACACCACGCCGGAATCCACGAGCGGTCGCGTCCAGACCCCGGACACGTCGAGGACCTCCAGTGTCACGAGGCCGAGGACCGCTCCGGTGCCGCCGAGGGAGACCACCGTGAGCAGGAACTGCGCCGGCGTGCGCCAGGTGTCCCATGCGGGTCGCGCCGCGATCCTGTAAATTCCCGCGCTCGAACGTACTCCGTAGGCGCCTGCGGCGAAGGTGAGTGCAAGGAGCGGGAGACCCAGGATCCGCCAGGGACCACTCACGGCGCCCTCGCTCACAGCCTTGAGCTCGAACGCGCCGGCGGCTGCGCTGAGGAATCCGAGGATGGAAAAGACAAGGAACGCGAGAGCCTCGCGGCTGAGCCAGCTTCGTCTCCAGGCGCGCATGGCTCGGAGCGCATGGAGCGGTCGGCCGAGATGGAGGACAGAGATCGAGAGCGAAACCTGCCCGATGAGGAACGCGGCAAGCGACAAGACGGCGGCGTGACTCGAGAGTGGCCTGCACCCCGCCCCGAAGGGGACGTACCACACGGCACACGCGAGCGCTGCGGCAAAGAGGCCGACACTCCACTGGCTCAGCACAAGGAGGAATACGAGCGGCCAGTGAGGCGCCTCGGGTTCGAGACGCCAGGGCTCCGACCGCCCCATGTCCTCGGGCAAGTCCTCAGGCAGCGTGAGGCGCGTCGTCGAGTAGGTAAGGTCTGCCGGCGGGACACCGGGCGCATTGCCGCCTGCGATCGCAGCGCGCCATTGCGTGATGTTGACTTTTTCGATCTCGATCGCCCGCGTGGGGCAGGCTTCGACGCATGCAGGGAGTTGCCCCTCCGCCAGCCGGTCCACACACAAATTGCACTTCGTGACAACTCGTCGCTCGGGGTGGTACTGGGGAACTCCATAGGGACAGCTCCAGGTGCAGTACTGGCAGCCGATGCATGCCTCGGCGTCGTGGGTCACGACGCCGTTCGCGAGCTTCGCGTACGCATCGACGGGACAGCCCTCGAGGCAGGAGGGCTCCAGGCAATGGTTACAGCTCATGGAGACATGGAAGCGGTGGACGTGTGGATAGCTGCCGCCCTCGACCTCACCCACACGCCGCCACTTCACGTGCGAAGGGTTATTGTTTTGCTCGTTGCAGGCCACCTCACAGCACCTGCAGCCAATACAACGGGTCATGTCGAAGTGAAAGCGGAACTGTTCGCCTTCGGCGAGCGACGGGACCTCGAGCCGTGATTCTTCTCCAGTGCCGGGGACCTCGAGCTCCTTCAGCCTGTCGAGGACAGGCCGTTCGGAGAAGCGGACAAAGCTCTCGATCAGCACAAGGGGACTGTGGCTCATGCGGGGCTCGGGTTAGCAAGGCGCGGGCCACCGGGGAGTCTGGAGGGCTGCTGCGACGCACAGGCCCTTCCGGGAGAAGGGCTTGCAGTAACCAGGCGGCTTCAGGGAGGGACGCCACGAGCGGGCATGCCCCTTGCAAATTTGTAGGTGAGGTTACAAAAGTGTAGGAAACTCGTGGGTGCGGCCCGCGAGACAGAAGACTGCCTCGCGGGCGTGACGAGCGGGTACCTGATCCAGTCGAATGGGCACCCCTTGCCTGGGACCTCAGGTTTTCTCGCTCGAGCCCTGAAATCCCGTGCTTCCTGGGGAGTTGCTCGCTGCTCGCAAGTTGGCTGGTGAAGCAGTTGCGTCAGCGCGTTGGCCTTGCCTGACGCCATCTGAACATCCGCCGCAGCCACCCATTACTTCTTCCGCACAAACACCCGGACTCGTGCGCCATCCTCCAGTCCACTTGAGGGATTCAGGCGGTATCGATGCACGCCCCTCTCCTTCTTGAGAAGCGCGTTGTTGGCCCTCGCGTTGGAGGTCACACCAGCGCTGCAAGTGTAGAGACAGGCAAGGCAGCCGGAGGAGTGGCACGGCGGAGCAGCAGCATCTTCGCCCGTGTAGTTACCGCCGAAGCGCATCTCAAGCCCCCGCTCGCCTCCGCTCGAGGGCAGATCCGGCACCACCTCTTTCACAATCTTGGTCAGGGGCACTGGCTCCTTCTGGCCCTTCCAGTCAAGGAGGAATTCCAACACGTCGCCCTGCGTGGCAACGTCCGCTTCGCTGAAATTGGCCGAGCTCACATTGTTGCCGTCAACGGCCCCGATGGCCTTCAAGGACTCGTAGAACTTCCCTGGAGACACTTCCGTGGTGAAGAAGGCCCTGGATGCCATGTCGCCTTCCCCGTCAACAATCAAATGCCAGGTGCCTTCCTCGGCATTGGCCTTGTGAAAGACGGCAGAGAAGTTGAGCTCGTTCTTCGCCTCGTTCAAAAAGACGAGGCCCCTGGAGCTCCTGGCCACGGTGTCCCTGGGCAATCTGCCGGGCCCGTCGCACGAGATCAAAAGGACGAGGATCCAGAGCCAATGGTTCCAGCGCATCGAAATCACTCCTGGGTGATACCTATCTTGCGGCCTGTAGAAGTACTTGGGGATATCCATTTCAAGAGGGCCCCTCCATCGGAGGCCCCACGGGTTCGGCCTCATCGGCCATCCAGCGGCCTTCCTTGAGAAGCTCGCAGGGTCGGAAAGTGCGTTTGTACTCGAGAGACACGCATCCCTGGACGTAATATCCAAGGTAGAGGAATTCTTTTCCCCTCCGTTGAGCTTCGCGGATCTCGGTCAAAACGTCAAACGTGCCAAGGCCGCGTCGAAAGAGCGCAGGTTCCCAGAACGCGAAGATGGAGTTGAACGCATTCGTGCTGTCATCGACGTAGGCCACAGCGACGAGCCGCCCACCGAGAGAATATCGGAACTCGATGGTCTTCACGGGGCTGTCGACAAAGCTAGCCACGTACTCCTCCATGTCGATGTGGGACGGCACCCACCCGCGCTTTGCCTCCCGCTCGGTATGAAATCTGCGATAGAGATCGATCCGGTCCGCGTCGACCCTGGGATCCCCCACCGAGACCTCGATGTCGCGGTTCTTCGCGATCGTCCGCCGTTGCGACCTGGATGGTCGAAACGTGCGAACCGGCACACGGAGCGAGAGGCACTCACTGCAAGTCCGGCAGGAGGCCCGGAAGTAAGACCGCCCGAAGTGCCTCACCCCGGACTGGAGAAGGAGGCTGTGCTCCGCGGACGACAATTGGTCGATGAGCCGCACCTCGAGGCGTGACGGCCTATCGTGGAGGTAAGGGCACTCCCGCTCCTCCGTGTGGAAGTGGGCATACGACTGCATGACTCAGGACCTTACGGCTCCGGATCCGAATCTTTCGGGACCGTTTCACTCACTGACGCACTCGGCCAGAATTTTCTGATAGGTATCCCGGGCCAGGTCAAAGGCCTTCCTGGCATCGGCTTTCTCGTTGTCCCGGATCTTCGGCTCCTTCTGCTTCCAGCATTGATCGACACCCTTCAGGCACCACTCGGCACTACGCCTGGAAGCCCGAATGGGCTTTCCTCCAACGAGGACAAAGATGGGGTTCGTGTGCGAGCTTGGAAGGATTCGAAGAGCGATCCAACTCGACTCCTTCAGTGGCACGTCAAAGGAGACGTCACTCATTTGCCCATCCGCCGTCAGCTCCTTGCGGGCAACCGGATACCCGTTGACGATCACCTCGACCGGCACCTTGCGCGAGTCTCCCAGCCTGGCCCGCTCGATGTCCCAGTAGGGTTTGGTAGAGTAGGGCGACTTGCGCAGCTCTTCGTTGGCCTTCTCCTCAAGCCGCGCGGCAACCCTTGCGGTCACCTTCACGCCAGAGGCTCCGGGGGGCAGTGAAACCTCGCTCTGTTGAGTCCCCACCTCGACGCCGTTCACCGTAAAGTCAATCAGGTGGCTTTTCCCATCACCCACGTAGGATCGCCCGGCGCGGATCGCGTCGCAATAAAGGTCGAAATCGAGCTTGCCATCGAGCTTGCAGTAAATCCGACCGAGCCCAACGCGTTGGCCATAGATGCAGGGGAAATCCGTCTCTCCGCTCACTCGCGTTCGAAACCCGCAGTTGAGCGTGTGGTACCAAATATTCAGCTCCCAGACATAGGGAGTGTCGACACTCGAGATGAAATCAACAGCGTCATGAACAACGTCGACGATGAACTCGTTGGCTCCAATGCCGTCGTAAGGCGGAATCACATAGTTGGGAAGGTCCGTCGAGTCAACGCTGAGCCCCCAGCCCGAGTGCGAATAGCCGACCAGGGCGCCTTGCTTCTTCGCCCACTGGAGAATGGGCACATTCCAGCTGGGCCACTCCTCGATGCGGGTCGTGCCAGGATAATCGTCCTCCTTCAAACGAAGGAGGCAAAGATGACCCGCATGAGACGACGGGAATCCCGAGACCTCGACGTCGTAGCGCATGACGTGTTGCTCACGGCTCAGGTCATGCACGCGCCCTTCGAAAAACTGCTTCTGGAAGTACCAGCAGGGCCCCCAGGAGAGTACGCAGCCGACATTCAGATCCTCGCCGAGGATATGACGAAACATGTCGCTCGGCGTAACGCCAGCGGTCGGGCTCTCGTAATGAGCGCAGCCACCACCGTGCACATGGTGGTCACCACTCCACCACTTGAGCCTCGAGGGCTGAATCCATCGCTTCAACTGAAAACTCTCACGGTGTGACTTCACGCCGTCCGGAACGGAGACCTCGCGGGTCTGGCTCACGTACTCAGGACCGCGAGTCCATTCGAATTGGTAGTTGCCCGCAGGCAGTACCACGACCTCACCGCTCTGACGGTAAACCTGCGGGTGGAAAAAGAAGTCCGGCGCGAGACGTCGGGAGGGTGCCGGATACACTCTGCCTCGTCGGTCGCGGATCTGAAAGGAACACATCGCCGAGCTTCCATCGTCATCCTTGACCTCCAGCACGACCTCCACGCTCGGCACGCAGTGAAAGAGAATGCTGACCTCGTTGCGGAAGCCCAGGTCCTGCGTTCCCTGCCCCGCGTTGAATGCAAACTTCGCTTCTCGTTTGCCAACATCGCGGGAGTAAAGCTCCAACACTCGGTACTCGAGCTCCAGCCCCGAGAGCGGCTTCTCGAGCGGCTGAGCGGTGTATGAAACCATGTCCAGCCAGCGGTTGCCGACCTCGCCTGGCGTCACCGTTACCTTGGGCTCGGGGCTTCCGCTCGATCGTTCGTGGAGCTTCTCGCTGTTCGGGCTCTCAACCCCAAGCTCGGCCCGCACACCCGCCTCATTGTGGACCCGAACCAGGAAGGTCCGCCAACCTTGCTGAAAAAGCTCCGCCGGAGCAGGACCACGAGCCACCTTCACGCGACTCTCTGGGTTAATGTGGACAGCCATGAGCACCCGTGGAGAGAGTATTTCCTGGATTGCCTCCACGGCTTCGTCGCCCTTGAGCTCGAAGGCCTTCGAAAGCGCTGCCCTGTCGTCCTTCGAGAGGGGACTCCCCAGAATCTCCAGCGCCTCGATGATCCGCTTTGCCTGAGCGATGAGCGGTTGCGCATCGACTCCAGCGATGGGGGCAATATCGTCACCCGAAGTTCCCGTCCTCATCGCAACAGTCAAAAAAACCGCCAGAGACCAGCGAATAACACAGCTCATGAAAACCTCCAGTGGGGATATCGCCAGCTTGCTTTTCAACGTCTGGACGCCGCGCCGCCTGATTGGGACATCCTGGGGGCCGGCGCGGGGGAGGTCTTCCTCCCCCGCGAAAAGTATACTCTCCGCGCAGCCTACTCCCGCTTCAATCCCACAATCGGATCCATGTCTGCGGCCCGGCGGGCCGGGTAAAGCCCAAAGATAATGCCCACCGCAGTGGAAGTGCCAAGGGAAACCACAATGCTCCAGGGGGTAACCACCATCTTCATACCGCTGGCAACCTCGACAGCATGGGGCACGAGGGGCTCGAGCAGGACACTCAGGAGGCCGCCCAGGGTGGAAAGGGACACTGATTCGACGAGGAACTGGAGAAGAATGTCTCCCCGCTTCGCACCGAGGGCTCGCCGCACGCCGATCTCGCGGGTCCGCTCGAGGATGCTGGCCAGCATGATGCTCATGATGCCAACGCCACTGACGAGGAGAGAGATCGCCGCAATCGAGCCGAGCACGATCTTGAAGGTCTTCCGGCTGCGCTCCTTCTGCTCGAGGAGCTCGAGAGGCACCAGTACCTCGTAGTCCTGCTCCGGGTGGAAACGGCCCAGGAGGCTCCGTACGGTGTGGGCGCTCTGGGTCACAGCCCGGTCCGATTCAAGGCTACAGATGATCTGGTGGAACTCCACCTTCTCGCGCATCTGGGATCCACTCACAGTGCGTACGGTCGAGTCGCCGTAGCGCTTCAGCGCCGTCGTGAGGGGCACGTAGACATCGAAGTTTTGGCCCTTGGCTTCCCCGCCGCCGGTCCCCGTCGCGACCCCGATAGCTTCCAGCACGCCCACGACCCGGAAGTAAAAAGCGTCGAGCTTCACGTCGCTCCCAATCGGGTCATCGGCAAGGAACAGACTGCTGGCCACGGAAGCTCCGAGAACGCAAATCGGCCGTTGTGCTTCAAGGTCGTTGTGAGCAATCCACCGACCTCGAGCCAGCCTCAAGTTGCCGGTCAGACTGTACTCCGGCGTGGTGGCCACAAGCTGCGCCTCGAGCGTCTGCTGCCGAAAGTACGCATGGATGGAAATCAGCCGCACTGGCACAAGGGTCTTGAGAGAGGGCAGCGTCGACTCCATGCGCGCAAGATCCTCGTGCGTGAGGCCGTAGGCTGTCACCTCCGTCTGCTCCTGGTCCGGGCCGCTCTTCTCACTCGGTTTTTTCGACTTGATGACGATGTTCTCGCTGCCGAGGCTATTGATATGCAGCTCCGCCTCGTGCCTGGGGCCTTCA
Organism: Planctomycetia bacterium; assembly: GCA_005772855.1. Taxonomy (GTDB): domain Bacteria; phylum Planctomycetota; class UBA8108; order UBA8108; family SXIK01; genus SXIK01. The sequence continues at coordinate 11,176 of SXIK01000186.1, forward strand.
CCCATCGAGAGCAGAGACGTCAAGCTCAAGACACCTAACATGATTCCAAGGACGCTCAACGCTGAGGGCAGTTTGTGAAGCCTCAGGCTCCGCACACCCAGAAGCGCCGTACGCCAGAAGCGAGGCCTGCTCACAAGGCCTCGCGACCCGGAAACTCTGCCGATGGCATGTACTTCAGGCCAGCCTTGAGCCTCCTGGAGGAGGGCGGACCCCATTGCTTCCTCTGAACTCGGTCGGAGAGCACCTTGCCGTCGTGCAGCTGGATCACGCGATCGGTCACCCGGGCAACGCCTTCATCATGCGTGACCATCACGATCGTCTTGC
>SXIK01000187.1 GCA_005772855.1 Planctomycetia bacterium
GACCTCGTTGATCACAACCGAGGCAATCGCCGGTCGTACCGTGGCGGCCACCTTGTATCGGAAGGGCGTGCGGCACGCCACGTACTTGAGCCCCGAGCGGGGCGGAACACAGCTTGAACTCTCCTGGTCGACAGAGCACCCCGGGCCGCCAAAGTCTCGATCGCACGGGCCGACGCCCGCCGGGCACAGAATATCAGGGCTCGTATCGCTCGCGCCCTGGGCGTCCAGGACGCTCAGGTAGAACTCAACCACGGCTCCAGCGACTTGTCCCGGAATCTGCCCGTCCCAGAGCGTAAAGAAGTCGAAGGGATTTGGGCACCGCTCTCCTCCCGGCAGCGAGCCATTACAATCATACGTGGTCTGCTGCACCCCGGTTGTGACGTCGTAGATCATTCCGGCGCGCTGCTCCGCGCCACCGTTGACCTTGTAGACAATCTCAACTCGAGCGATGTTGGGCATCTCGGGCCCCTTCTCGTCATCGACCTGCACTCGGAGCTTGACCGATTCGCCCGCCGCCGGGTTGTTGCTCGAGTGTGCCACGAGGCTCACATGCGGCGCCACATTGCCGCCCATCGAGGCGTTGGGCGCGCCCTGGCAGAACCTTTTCTTGGCCAAATTATTTGCGCAAGGCGTGGTCAGCTCGGCGCAGATGCCAAGGGTTGACGTGCCACGCGGATAAAAGTGAAACGTGTCGAGGACCTCGGAGAGAGGCACCGGCGCTGGCCCGGCTCCGTCAGGGAAACGGCCGAAACTGACATCGGCCGAAAGTGGCGGCAACCAGACCTGGTCGATCATCCGCCGCACGGTCTTTCCAGCCTCCTGTGTCTCTGGCCCCCACAGCGTAAGCGGCTCCGTCCCGTCGCTAGCAATGCCAAAGTCCGTGTGGAGCTCGCAGTCGCCCTGCATCGAGGAGTCAATGTCGCAAAAAACGATGATAAAGCCGCCCGGCGGTATCGTGGTGCCCTCAGGAAACGTCCAGGCCGGAGGACTGACGGGAAGCGTGGGCGTGTCCGTGAGCGCAAGACTCTCGCCAGAGGCTGAATTTCCGAGATTCACGCTCTCGGAGCCCGTGTTGTAGATCTCGACCATGTCGGCTCTGGCACCGCCGACGTCCGCCGGGCTCTGCGTTTCGTTGTCCGCGATCACCTCGTTGATTCGGAGAGCCAGGTAGCTCTGCGCCGAAGTGAGTGCGGGCATGCCCAGCAAAATTCCCAGGACCCCCAGTAGCCATTTATATTTCATACAGGAAACCCTAATCTTTCGTTGCCATTGTCAAAAACATTTCCTGGAATTCGCATTACCCACGCCAGGATAGCCAATCCACCTTGATTCTTATGTACACCCGGGCCCCTCGCAAGCCTCCAGCGTGTCCGGCGTTGGATCCAGACCAGGGACTGACTCACCCGGGAGTGGAATGTCCGGACCGCCCTGGAAGAGGTAGTTGAGGAGGTAAATCGCGTCGGTAATTTCGACCCTGCCGTTGTCGTCCGTGTCGGCAGCGTCCTTGCACTTCGGCGTGTCCCCACCCTGAAAGAGAAAGCGAAGCGTAAATATAGCGTCGGTAAGGTTGGCGCCGCAGTCGCCATTGGAATCGCCGCGGCGAAAGGGCACCTCAGGGTTGCTCGCTCCTGGAGAGCCCGGGCCCGCTTGAAACGTACCGCTGCGCTCTCCGTTCGGGATCAACGCAAGGGCAACGTCCGGTAGTTGCAGTTCAAACTCGAACCCATGCACCACGCCGTGGCCATTTTCGACTCGGTCGAAGATGTAGATCTGATCCCTACTCGAATCGAGCGCGAAGTTGGTGTGATAGGAGTCCAACGATGAGTCGGTTGGATCGGGGCACTTCTGCCCGTCATCTAGCCTTGATGGAGGGCGGGGGCATTGCCCTCCGTCGTCATCCGTCCATACGAGGAGGTACGCGCCTGCCTCGATCCTGGAGCCGTCCGGAAATTTCCAACCTTGTGGCTGAAACGGCCTGTCCGAAAGCCAAAGGCCCGCCAGATCGATCGCCACTTCCGATCCGTTGTAAAGCTCAACATAGTCATCGTAGTCCAATCCATCCCTGATGGTCTTGGTCTGCGTGGCCATGATCTCGTTGATCACAAGCCCGCCGAGCACCTCGTTGGGCTCGTATCCCACCACATACCGAAACGACACATCGCAGAGAAGGAACTGTAGGCTCGGATCGGGCGCCTTCAGGCAGTCCGGGCCCGGCAGGCCCAGATGGTCGCAGGGCCCAACGCCCCTGGGGCAAAGGACTCCTGGGTCCTGCCCGATCAAACCTTCCTTGTCCTCGACGACGAACTTGAATTCGACCTTCGTGTCCCTGGGCTGTCCCGGAATCGAACCCTTCCAGAGCGTCCAACGCTTGAGAGGTCTGAGTCCGGTACTGTCTTTCTGCACACCGGACGCCTCGTCATAGGCCATTTCAATATCCGGCTGCGTCGCGCCATTTAGCGAATACTGGATCCGCACGCTCCGGATGGCCTCGGGCGTCGGAGGCTTGTCGTCCTCAACGCTGGCGACAAGATTCACGGCCTCGCCTGCGGCGGGGTGATTGCTCGAGTGACTGGCGCGGTTCACGCTGGGCGCTATGTTCCCTCCCGGGCCATTGGGCGCACCCTTGCAAGGCGATTCCGATGCGATGCACACTGTATCGCAGACACCGAAACTCGTCGCGCCGGGTGGGTAAAACCGAAAGGCTTCATACGTCTCCTCCACCTTCACGGGGGCCGGGCCCGCGCCGTCGGGAAAACGTCCAAAGGAGACGTCCGTCGGAAGCGGTGGAATCCAGACCTGATCAAGGATGGCACGCTTTCCGTTGCTACCCACCGGGGCCCAGAGCGTGATGGGCTCAGCGCCATCCCTGGTCACACCCAAGTTGAGCTCCGTCTGGCAATCGCCCGGGGTGTCCTTCTTGCCCGTGAACATGACGACCACAAAGCCCTTGGGCTCGATGGTCGTTCCCGACGGGAATGCCTTGACGTGAGAATCATTGGGCGGATCGGCGTCCGGAGTCTCGGAGAGCGCCAGGCTGGAGAGGCTCAGCGTCTGGTCGCCCGAATTGTAGATCTCAACCAGATCCTGGAAGGCTCCTGTCTTGTCCGCCGGAGGCTGGGACTCGTTGTCGGCGAGGACCTCGTTGATCCTGAGCACGCTGAAGTCACTCTGGGCCTTGATCGGTTGCGCAGCAACGAGGAACCCAACCACTGTCGGGACCACAGCCACCCCGAAAAATCCCTCCCAAGCGCCGCGCCGCTCAGGCACCTTCTTCATTTCTTGTCTCACAGTTGGATTTCCTCGCAAAAGTGCGTCTTGAGCTACAAATGCACGGAGACTATCGTCAAATTTGAACCTGGGCGCTCGACCCGAAGGAAAGAGTAACCACCCATGATTATAGACGCGTTGGCGCAACTCGCAGGGGCAAAAAACTCGGTCGAACGCGCGGCGCACATCTCTGGGGAGAACCTTCCACGCCGAGATTTGCAACAGTTATTTGGGGAGCTGCCGATATATCTGTCAACTCGGCCCGTAAGGCTGAGCGCTGGGGCCCGGCAAACGCGCCTGCCCCAGAGAAACCCTCTTCACTCTTTTTCGGAGTTTGTTTCATGCCGAAGTCAAAGCCAGTTCGCTCCCGTAAGACCCAGTCGACGGTTCGCAAGACCACCACGAAGCGGACGGCCACCCGCAAGGCTGCTCCAGTAAAGAAGGCCTCCACTCGCCGCGCCAAGGCCACCCGGACCACGGGCAAGCCTCGCGCGAGCGCCCCGAGCTTGAAAGGCTCCTCCCGAAGCGCTTGCAACTGGTAGAGCCAGAACAAGCTCTTGGAGAGTAAACAAGAAAAGGCCGGCAATTGCCGGCCTTTTCTTGTTTCTACCCTACCGGGAAGCTCAAAGCTTCCTTACTTCATTAGTTCGTCAAACTTTCGATTGATGACGCTCTTGAGCTCTGCGAGGAGCTGTCGGTCGTCCACCTTTTCCTGCGGAGCGGGTCGGACTGGAGCTCGCGACGGGGCCTTCTCCTTCGCTCCCTGCGACTTCAGTGGCATGACTGCCACGGGTACTGGCTCCTCACCGCCTGTCATCAAGAAAGTCGGGATCACCTGCGTGCTGGCGAGATCATCCTCCTCGGATTCCGAGCGCGAATCGACACCCTGCTCGGGCTCCCAGGACCTGGCTCCAATAATCTTGCGGGGCTCCTGTGGTGCAGGCTCCAGCTCACTGGCCTGGATTGCGGCTGCCTTTGCGGTCTTGGAGCCCTGCTTGGTCGCGGAACGTGGCGCCTCGGTCAGGGCAGAGGACGCAAGAGCGGGCAAGTCAAAACTCTCTTCCATCTGTTCCAGTGCCGCAGCCGCAACCCCGCTGTCATCGCGTGACTCGAGATCCTTGGCCGAAATAACGGCCGGGAAAGCGGAGCGTCTACGCGCCGTGTTCCGGCGCTTTACCACGGGTTCCTCGACCGCACCAGTCGCCGCAATCGGCAAGCTCTCCTCGGCGACTTCGGGGGTGGAGGAATCCTGAGACTCCTCGGAGAGCTGTCCACGGCTCCCTCGGCGAGCGAAGCAGATGCGGAAGCATAACCGGAGAGAGAGGAGCAGGATCGCAACTACAGCCGTCACGACGCTGATGTCGAAGGCATCCCAGGCGATCTGGCCAGAGCGGGCCTGTTCATAACGGTGCGCCAGAAGCCCCTTGAACTCACTGAAGAGCCCTGCGGGATCCTCCTGATACACGAGGGGCTGCTGCGCGCTCGCGGTCGTGCCGGCAAGTATTGCCAAACGCTCCTCTTTCGAATCGGTTGCCAAGCTCAACGCTTCAAGCCTCTTCTGAAGGGCGAAGTTTTCCCCCTTCAATGCTGTAATCTCTCGCTCGTGGGCCTGCGCCTGGGCGCCAAGGGGAGACTGGGTCGAAGCCGCTTGCAGAGTTGCGAGCTGGAGCTCAAGGTCCTTCACTTGGCGGCCGAGTTTTGAGGATTCCTCGCGGAGCGATGACTCGCTCTGGCTCAGCTGCGCCGTCCTCTCCTCGAGCTCCCTTCGTTTGAGACGAAGCTCGGCGAGCTCACCCACCGAGGCGCTGGCAACCTCCTTCACCTTGTCGACATTGTCGCGAAGGCGATCGCTCAACTGCTGTGTCTCCGACAGTTTGAGCCGGACCTCATCTCGCTGCTTGGTCACCTGGGCAAGCTGCTCGGAGACTGCCTTGAGGCTTGAGTCGAGATCGGTGCTCCGCGCTGCGAGCTGAGCCTTTTCTGCATCCAGCTCCTGAATAACTTGACGCTGGTGAGCGCTTTCCTCGTGGATCTCGATCAAGGACTCGCGGCGGCGCTCATTGTCAAATCTTAGCTCGCTATTTTCCCGCTCCTTCTCTGCCAGGGGATCCACTCCCGCGCATCCAAAGGTCAAGAGTCCAGCGATCAAGGCCCATGGTGTTCTCACGGTTCTCGGTCGAGAGTACATAAAGAGTCTCCGTGGTTAAGAAATCAAAAAAAACCCGGCAAGTATACCTTTTCAGCATCGATGGGCAACCGGAACGGAGAGACCCTCCACGACGTCACACCTTACTGGAAGGAGGCCCGTTCGTTATCGACCCAGCGGCTCATCGACCGCCCGATCCAGGGCCATGTCGAGGTCTGCCTTGATGCTCTGGATCGCGGCCTCAACGCTCTTCGCAAGCCCCCCAAGCACAAGTCGAGGGACGGAGGAAGATCCTAGCAAGAGAGTGCCCTCAAGCTCCCTCGATGACAGCTGGCCGGGATCAGCCACGGTCGCAAGGCGGGCAAGCCGGCGCATCTCCTCCTCGGAGGCAGCGTCGAGGTGGACACGCAGCAGACCTTTGTCTCGGTAGACAATCGCTACTGAATGAGGAGAAAGTCTGCCCCGGACCTCATCGAGCACCGCCGCCGAACGCTCCTGGGGATTGGGTGCCCTGCGACTGATTCGTGTGAGCTCGAGGTGAAACCGAAGACAGAGGGCCTCCTCCAGATCGGTCCATTGCGGTCCTGAGGAATTCATCGGCGCTGCCACAGCGGACTTGGAGGGGGACTCCGAAGCAATTGTTGCCGCCGTTTCGAGCAATCCGTGCACGGCCTGCTCGACATCGCCAGCCGGGATCGGGCGAAACAAGACTCCCCAGGCGCCGGCGCGCGTCAATCTCGCTGCAACCTGCTCCGGATTCCGGCTCTCGGGCGAGATCAAGAGCACCGGGAGCCGCAAGTGGGTGGACCGCAACCGCTCGAGGAGGAGTGAGCCCTCTTCTGCCCACAGTTCGAGCTCGCTCACGATCGCTTGAGGAGGGGAGCTCCTGATTCGATCCAGAGCAGCAAACGGGTTTCGCACGACCGTGATCTCGCAACCGGCGGCGGCCAGAAGGGTCTCCAACAAGTGCGATTCTCGACTTCGTCGAGCCACGAAAAGGACCTCGGCCCTTCGCGGCGATTCTCGGGGCACGTACGTTCCTGGAGGCTGATCCCAAAGCAGCTCACGGATCTCCTCCCCTGTCAGGATCTCACGGCTTTGGGGCAGCTCGGTCGGCGGCAATTCCATCAATCACCACGCTTCGAGAACGTGGAGCGTTTCGCCAGGGCGTCGGCGATGGCTTCACGGGTTGTCCGGCGAAGCTTCTGCGTGTCTCCCGAGAATGTCTCGGGGCCCAGGATGCGTTCGAGCACCGTGGCGAGAACTCCGCGAAGCTCGCTCGAATGTTTCGCTGCGAGACTGACAATGTGGTGAAACACATAGCCCTCGATAAGGTCCTCTGCGGCCGGGCGGGAGAGTAACTCGGTGCTCGCCCACTTGGCAAATATGGCCTCAAAGGCGCGCAGCTTCCGTCGGTCACGCAGCATCGTGGCACGCGAACCTCCACTTTCAAGCTTCTTCCCTGACCGGCGCGCGGCGCGAGCGGCCTTCCTGGAGGGGCGTGAAATCAAGTTCTTGTCGCCGCTCAGGGCTTCCAGCAGCGCCCTCGCTTTCGACGGGTTGCGCAGTTGCGGGATTCCGCTTCGCGAGCCCCTCGGCTCGCCTTCGAGCGGGACATACTCCGCGCGGTCATGGCTGGAACATTCTGGCCAACGCTCCCCCACCATCGGGGCCGGAGGCGCCCGCCGCTCTTCGAGCGCCGGGGAGGGGAGGGAGGCCGCCAGGCGAGCGGTGAGGGGGAGATCTTCCTCCCCCTCAAGGAGCAGGATCACGGTGTTTCCGAGCTCAATGACGTCGTCGAATTTGAGGCTTGAGCACTCTACCCGTTCGCCGTTGAGATAGGTGCCGTTGGAGCTCTTCAAGTCCACCAGGCGCCAGCCGGATCCGGCGGGTTCGATCACGCAGTGCTTTCGCGAGAGGAGCTTGTCGTCGATGGCAACGTCAGCCTGCTTGGATCGTCCCAGCACCACGGACTGAGTCGACAAATCCATTCCTCGGACCGATTCAGCAAAGATCACGATACGGGCCATGAAAGCCCTTATATCACAAGCAGCCCCGCACGGCGGCATGACAACCGCACGGGGCTGTGCAACGGGCCCCTGGGCACGAACGGCAACCTTTCAGGACTTCTTGCCCTGAGTCTCCTTCTCGATCTTCTCGAGAACACCCTGCGGCACGATCTGATAGCCTTCGGGTTCCATCGAATAGTTTCCGCGGCCGCTGGTGATGCTGCGAAGGGTCGTGGAGTAGGCGGCCAGCTCTGCCAGAGGTACCCGCGAAATGATCACCTTGTCCATGCCTTCATTGCCGACGTCGATCACCAAGCCGCGACGGGAGTTGATGTCGCCGAGCACGCCACCGAGGTAGTCGTCGGGTACTGTGACCTCGACACGCATGATCGGTTCGAGAAGGATCGCCTTACACTGTTCCTCCGCCATGCGTGCTGCCAGGCCGCCGCAAGCATAGAATGCGTTCGCGCTCGAGTCGACGTCGTGCATCTTCCCATCCAGGACCGTCACGCGGACGCCCTGGATCTGGGCCCCCCGGCGACCGCCTCCGATGAAATGGTCACGGATGCCCTTTTCGAGGGCATTAATGAACTCCTTCGTGATTCTTCCCTGGGTGATCTTGTCAACGTACTCAATGTCATCGCCACCGATGGGCTCGAACTCCAGGACAGCGACAGCGTACTGGCCCGAGCCACCTGTTTGCTTGATGTGGCGAGCCTCGATCTTTGCGGACTTCGAAAGCGTCTGACGATAGGCGACACGAGGCTTGCCCGTGACGACGTGGATATTGAACTCGTCTCGAATGCGGTGAGCCACGACCTCGAGGTGGAGCTCTCCCATACCCGAGATGATCGTCTCGCTCGTTTCCGGATCCGTGGAAGCGCGGAAAGTTGGGTCCTCGCGGCAGATGATCCCGAGGACTTCGCCGAGCTTGTCTCGATCCCCGCTGGACTTGGGCTCGACCGCCATCGAAATCACCGGCTTGGCGAAAGTTGTCGCGCCGTAAGCGATCGCCGTCTGCTTGTGGCAAAGAGTGTCACCGGTGGCGCTCTGCTTGAGCCCCATCGCGGCAATGATCATGCCTGCGGAGCCCTTCTCAATCGGCTCACGGCTTGCGGCGTGAACCATGAAGATACGACCGATTCGCTCGGCCTTTCCGACCCGGGGGTTATAGAGCTGATCTCCCGCATTGAGAGTACCGGAGTAGATCCGGACGAAGGTCAGATCCCCGGTGGGAAAATGGACTGTCTTGAAGACAATGGCGCCCAGCGGGGCATCGGGCACAGGATCAAAGGCAAGCGGCTCGTTGGTCTGCGGGTTATGACCCTGCACCGCGCCCTTGTCCGTTGGGCTCGGCAAGTAGTCCACCACGGCGGAGAGAAGAGGCGGAATTCCAATGTTGCGCAGTGCCGCCCCGCACATGCCAGGGACAAAGCCGTGCTGGCAGGTTGCTTCGCGAAGGACTTTCTTCACGAGCTCCAGTGGCGGATCCTGTTCCTCGAGCAGAATCTCCATGAGCTTGTCCGAAAACATGGAAAGAGCCTCAAGGAGCGCGTGGCGATCCTGCTTGGCTCGCTCAATCCAGGCGGGCTCGATGGGGGTCACCTTGAAGTCGGCAGGGTCGTCACACCCGGGCGGGAAGTTGATCTGCGTCATCTCGACGAGATCGATGCACCCGTGGAAGTCCTGACCTTCGCCCACCGGCACCTGGATCGCCACGGAGTTCAGGCCAAGTCGCTTGCGAATCGACTGGATGGCCTTGCCAAAATCAGCGCCCACCCGGGCCATCTTGTTGACGAAGGCGATGCGGGGCACACTGTACTTGTTCATCTGGCGATTGACGGTCTCGCTCTGAGCCTGAGCCCCGGCCACCGAGTCAATGGCGAGCACGGCCCCGTCGAGGACGCGGAGCGACCGCTCCACCTCCGCTGTGAAATCGACGTGCCCCGGCGTGTCGATGAGGTGCACGTTGTGCCCTTCCCACTTGAAATGGGTCGCGGCGGAGCCAATCGTGATGCCTCGCTCCTGCTCTTCCTTCATGAAGTCCATTGCGGCTTCGCCATCGTGGACTTCACCGATCTCGCGGATACGCCCGCTCAGCTTGAGCATGCGCTCAGTGATCGTGGTCTTGCCGCTGTCGATGTGGGCGGCAATCCCAATGTTGCGGATCAATTCGATTCCGTTGCTATTCTTGGTTTGCGATTTGTTCTTGGCGGAATCCGCTTTACCGCTTTCGAGACTATGCATGGATGTGGACGACATTTCTTGGCTCCAAGCTCAGCAGTGGGCTCCAATCCGAGCTCAACCGCAAGCTGCAATACGGCGCAGCGAGACCTTCCCGCTACCAGATTTTCCGCTTCTTGCTTTGTTCAAGATTTCTAAGGTTGCTACCCCTTGACGATGACTCAGGTCTCCGACTCAGGTCTCCGACTCAGGTCTCCGGCCCCCCAGTGTTACGCGTCAGAGACACGTCAGCGGGTTAGGAGCTCATCACCCGAAAACGTCCTGGCCAAACAATCCAGTGGGCACTGACGCCTCCGGTGTTTTCGGCAAGTAACTCGAGAAACTTCGAAGGCACGCCACAGAGGCTCCAACCGGTAAGGTTGGGCTCACCACGGACAGCGCTGGATTATCGGCATCCTCTTACCGTCCATCCGCGACTCAAGCCAGGGCTCGATCCGCGCTCGACCGAAGAAGAAAAGCTCGGATTATAAGGGAGCACTCGGCCTCGACAAGGTTAAAAGTATCCCAACAAGGGCAACCTTGCCCCCACCTCGGGAGTGTGCCGCGAAAGGCGGCTATCGGAACTGTCACCCGTGGACCTTCCACTGCGGCCTTCCTTGCCGACTCGCGTCGATCGAGCCTCCCGTCCCGGGCCAGACCGCCTCCCGTCGCGGGCCAGACCAAGGACACCCGTGGTCAAGGGCTGACCTTGCTGAAACACTGGACCAGGAGCTGCCTGGTAGCGAGGAGAGGGCCGCTTGACAGGCTCAAGCGTTACGTGTAGAAGGCGCTCTCGTTGAATGAGCACCCTCACGGCAGGTCGTTTCAGGCCTTGAGAGCTTGCGAAAAGTGAAGAGAGTCACTGGCCTTCGCTGAAGGAGAGCGGGGCCAGGATTTGGTGGTTCGCCCGAAGGTCAGAGGAGGCCGTCGAGCGGTAATGGATTGTCGCACTGTGCCCCTTGCCGTTTCGCGGCGAGCGGCACAAGTACTGCTCAAATGCTCTCTTCTTGCCAAGTTTCGGTCGAATAATTCGCCTCTCCGGAGGAGAGAAAAGGAAGAAGAGACATGAAGAAATGCAGCGGTTGCGGCACTCCATGGGGCGGTTTTGGCTCACAGCCCAGGGAGAGGGAGGCGTGCCCCACCTGCCGGAGATACTATCGGTGCTGCGCGAACTGTCGTCACTTCGACGCCAGGTCGTCCAGCCAGTGCACTCTCAGGAACACGCAGTACGTGGGCCCCCGTGACGTCCTTAACTACTGCCCGGAGTTCCAGATGACGGATTCGCTCGAGGTGGCGCGTCAGACGAAGATCTCGCTGGCGCGGTCGCGGTGGGACCAACTTTTTGCGAAGTAACCCCGGCTCGAAGCACCCGAGGCTTGAGGGTTGTAGCAAACGGAGTCATCAACTACATTGCCTCCATGGCCTTACTGTCCAAGCCTGCTGACACTGGCTGCGCCCAACTATTGCGGACGGCTGACGTCCTCGATCAGACGGGAATTACGCACCAAGTTCTCTATCGCTACATAACCATCGGCCTGATTGAGCCGGCACGGACATTGGAAACAGGCCTTCGTTTTTTCCACCCTCGGGTCGTTCTCACGATCCAGACGATCCAGAGTCTCACACGGGCCGGTGGGTACTCGCTGCGAGACTTGAAGGAGATCTTCTTCAAGGACGACCGAGTGAGGAAAAAGCTAGTCGGCGACAGTACGAGCACTTGAAATGCAACGAAGGAGATTCCCCATTCAGGTTTTCGACTCGCTGTCGTCAACGAACGACAGCATCCTCGAGGCTGGCGAGTCAGACGCCCCGGAGGGAACGACTTACATTGCCCGCAGCCAATCGAGGGGGCGAGGACGTGCTGGCCGCGCCTGGTGGAGCCCACCAGGCGCCGGTCTCTGGATGTCGACGCTTCTGCGACCTTCTCGCTCAAGCGCTCACTGGGGCGGAGTCTCGCTTCTCGCCGGTGCCGCCGTCCGCACGTCGCTGGAGCGCCTCGGCGTCAAGGGGGTTGATCTCTACTGGCCCAATGACCTCCAGGTGGGCAAGCGAAAGATAGGCGGGATACTCGGCGAGGTGCGATCGCGTGGCGAGGAGGCCTGGATTGCTCTCGGGATTGGTATCAACATCGACTTGAGCGCACCCAACGTGCGTGCCTCCATGCCCAGGGAAATCGAGGCGATCGCGACCAGCATGACCGAGGCAGGCCCTCCCCGAACGCGGATTCCAGAAGAGATTGCCATGGTAATCCTGGAGGAGTTCTGGCCGCTTTACAAAATGTTTCAATCGGGCGAGAAGCTGCCACTGCTCGTCGGAAGCACGCTCGCGCACACTGGCCGCACCGTCGAGGTAAGAGTCTCGGGCCAGAAGTCCTGGCGGGGAGTTGTTGAGGGGTTGCACGAGGATGGTGCGCTGCTCGTACGCACACTCGGGCGCGAGTCACGTCTGGCGCAAGTCACAGGGGGAGAAGTGCTCTATGAAGACTCCCCGTGAGGATCCCCCAGGCCGAGGCAGAGCCAGCACGCCGTCGGGACTTCCTCTCAAGCCTTTTTATCCCACAGCACGGCCTCCGGACGCGCCCGGCGAGTTTCCCTTCACTCGTGGCATTCACAGTGATATGTACAGAAACCGTCTCTGGACCTTTCGCCAGTATGCGGGCTTTGGCAGTGTTCGTTCGACCAATGAACGCTTTCGCTATCTTCTATCGCAAGGCCAGAGTGGATTGAGCGTCGCCTTCGATCTGCCGACCCAGATCGGCTACGACTCGGATGACCCGATCGCGCTGGGCGAGGTGGGCAAGGTGGGAGTGCCCATCTCGAGCACTCAGGATGTCACGGACCTCTTTGAAGGAATACCGCTCGATCTCGTGAGCGTGAGCATGACGATAAACTCGACGGCCGCCATGCTGATCGCGTTCCTTGTAACTGCCATGAAGCGAGGGGGCGGGATCCCCGCCAAGCTGAGAGGCACAGTGCAAAACGACATGCTCAAGGAGTTCATCTCACGGCGAACTCATCGCTTCCCGGTGAAGCACTCCATGCGGCTCGTCATGGACATCTTTGAGTACTGCCAGACGGAGCTCCCCCACTGGAATCCCATCAGCGTGAGCGGCTATCACATGCGAGAAGCTGGTTCCACGGCCGTCGACGAGGTGGCTTTCACGATTGCAAATGCGATAGAGTACGTCGAGGCAGCGCGGTCAAGGGGTCTTTCCGTGCAGGAGGTCACGCGCAGCATCAGCTTCTTCTGGAACGCGCACAATCATCTCTTCGAGGAGGTGGCGAAGTTCCGGGCCGCTCGTCGCATCTGGGCTCGCGTCGTCAGGGATCGCTTCAAGGTCCAGGATCCCGAGTGCTCGAAGATGCGGTTTCATGCCCAGACCGGGGGCTCCACGCTCACCTACGATGAACCGGAAAACAACGCTGTGCGCGTCACCGTTCAGGCGCTTGCCGCGGTGCTCGGAGGCGTACAGTCGCTTCACACCAACGGCATTGATGAGGCGATTGGACTGCCGTCCGAGACGGCAGCGCGAGTAGCGCTCCGGACGCAGCAGATCCTTGCACACGAGTCGGGCATTGCCGATGTGGCCGACCCGCTGGGCGGCTCTGCGCTCGTCGAATCCCTTACCGATGAACTCGAGCAGCGCGCTCTGGAAGTCATGGGACGCATCGAGGCCATGGGGGGAGCATTGGCTGCAGTGCTTGAAGGCTATCAGGAATCCGCGATCGAGGAGGAGGCGTATCGACACCAGCGCGCGGTGGAGACGCGGGAGCGCGTCGTGGTTGGGGTTAACTATTTCCGAGCCGAGACCGGCGCTCGACTCGTGGCCCAGAAGGTGCCTCCGGAGCTTGAGCGCGAACGCATCGAGACCGTTCGCAAGCGCAAGAGAGCCCGGTCGTCTGCGCAAGTTGCCGCCTTGCGGTCCGATCTACGCGCCGATGTCACCGCGGGCAAGAACGCAGTGGAATGCCTCGTGCGCTCCGCCGGCGGGGACTTGACGATCGGCGAGATGGCCTCCACCCTGGCCGAAGTATTTGGAGAGCACGTTGAATGAGGCGTACGCGCAAGTTCCCCATAAGAGTGTTACTAGCCAAACCGGGTCTTGACGGACACGACCGAGGGATCAAGGTGATCGTGCGAGCCTTGCGTGACGCTGGCATGGAGGTGATCTACATGGGCCTCAGGGTGTCCCCCGATTCCATCGCAAAGGCAGCGCTCGAGGAGGACGCTGATGCCGTCGGAGTCTCGAACCTCTCAGGTGCCCACACGACTCTCTTCCCCGAGGTCGTGAAGCAGCTTGAGGCTTCAGGGGTCGACTTGCGCCGCGTAGTCCTCTTCGGTGGAGGAACCATCCCGCCGGATGATCAACAGGAGTTGCGGACGTTTGGCTACCGCGCCATTTTCGGCCCAGGCACCACGACGGATGAAATCATCGACTTCCTCGAGAAGGAGGTACCCAGCGAATGAGCGGCTTACGAATTCGCATGGACCACATAGGGATTGCGGTCCAGTCCCTGGAAGAGGCTCGAGAAAAGTTCGCGAGGCTCCTCGGCCTCGAACCCTCGCCCATCGAGGAGGTTCCTGAAGAAGGCGTTCGCGTCTCGTTCTTCAATGTGGATGGCTGCAAGCTGGAGTTGCTCGAGGGCACCTCGCCCGAAAGCCCGGTGCGCAAGTACCTCGAGAAGCGCCGCTCGGGAGTGCACCACATGAGCTTTGCGCTCGACGGCATCGACATCGCCGATCACTTCACGCGACTGAAGGCGCAAGGCGTTGACGTGCTGGGTGAAGGCCCCACCCCTGGCAGCCGAGATACCAGGGTCTTTTTTGTTCACCCGAAGGCGGCGGGAGGGGTGCTCGTTGAGTTCTCACAATCTGAAGGGGAGGTCAAACCCAGTTGAAGAATAAGTCAAGACAGCCGCCTCTGGACCTCGATGCCTTGCGAAAACAGGCCCTGCAGGGTGGGGGCGAGGAACGTATCGCTGCGCAACACGCGAAGGGAAAACTCACTGCCCGCGAACGTATTGACGTGCTCCTCGATGAGGGGAGCTTTGTCGAGCTCGACATGCTCGTGAAGCATCGTACGGCGGACTTCGGCATGGAGAACAGCCGGATTCCCGGCGACGGTGTCGTTACGGGGCACGGCAAGGTGAACGGTCGTCCGGTCCTTGTCTTTAGCCAGGACTTCACCGTCCTCGGCGGAAGCTTGAGCGAGGCCAACGCGCAGAAGATCACGAAGGTGATGGACCTTGCCCTCCGTGTTGGTGCGCCCGTGATTGGACTCTGCGACTCGGGAGGAGCTCGAATTCAAGAAGGCGTCGCGAGCCTGGGCGGTTACGCCGATATCTTCCTGCGCAACACCCTCCTCTCCGGCGTTGTGCCACAAATCTCCACGATCCTGGGCCCGTGCGCCGGCGGCGCCGTTTACTCGCCCGCCATCACCGACTTCATCTTGATGACCGAGCACACCAGTTACATGTACGTTACTGGACCGAACGTCGTCAAGACAGTCACACACGAGGTGGTGGACCACGAGACCCTGGGCGGCGGACGCGTACACTCGACGACGAGCGGCGTGGCTCATTTCCTGGCGCCCAACGACGCCTCGTGCCTGGAATGCGTACGCGAGCTGCTCTCGTACCTTCCCGACAACAACGCCTCCGATCCGCCCCTCGAGGATTGGGGCGATGCCCCCCAGCGTGATTGCCCGGAGCTCGACGATCTCGTCCCCGCGGACTCCAGCAAGCCCTACGACATGCGCGTCGTGATCGCCAGCGTTTTTGACTCCGGCCGTTTCCTGGAAGTCCATGAACACCATGCGCGCAACATTTTGGTTGGCTTCAGTCGACTGAATGGGCGATCCGTCGGAGTCGTTGCAAACCAGCCAGCCGTGCTGGCTGGAACGCTCGATATCGAGGCCAGCGTCAAGGCCGCGCGGTTCATTCGCTTCTGCGACTGCTTCAACATACCGGTGGTGACGTTTGTCGATGTCCCCGGCTTCCTCCCGGGCACCGAACAGGAACACCGCGGGATCATCAAGCATGGGGCGAAACTCCTCTTCGCCTACTGTGAGGCCACCGTGCCGAAGTTGACCGTCATCACGCGGAAGGCTTAC
>SXIK01000188.1 GCA_005772855.1 Planctomycetia bacterium
GCCCGGGCTTGTCGCGCTGATCGAGGTGACCACCAACGGCGAGCTTGATCGCGCTCTCGATGATGGGCGACGTGCCCGCATCCTCCAATCAGCGCGCCTGCCAGCGTTGCTAAGACGATGGATATTAGGTTAACGACTATGGGGAGGGTCCGCCTCCCCCACCAGCAGAAACGAGCAGCAGACTTGAGATGGTCCTCCTCTGCCCATTCGGAATGTCTCACGTGTGGGCGCGCGAGGTATAGGACCCAAACATTCTCAAGTATAGCACCCGGAGAGAGGAGGAGAAGGGCATGCGGCCACTTGCCAGAGTCATTCACTTCCGGGGAGGCTTTGTCGAATTGCGTCGCAGACTTCTTGAGTGAGAACCTCGACGGTTCGCGAATCGGGCCCCTCGATCATGACGCGAACCAGCGGCTCGGTGCCCGAGTAGCGCAGCACAATCCTTCCCTGACCCTTGAGCCGAGCCTCGGCCACCCTCACAGCCTCCTGGACTCGCGGAAGAGTCTCGAGCGGCACCTTCTCTCGTACGTAAATACTCCGCAACATCTGCGGGTATCTCTTCATTGCGCTGGCCTCGGCCCCGAGGTCGAGAGAGTCCGACTCAAGCACATCGAGTAGCCGAATTGCGGCCAGGACTCCGTCTCCCGTGAGGGCATCTTCGAGGAAGATGACGTGACCCGATTGCTCACCCCCCACCGGATGACGTCCCGCGATCATCTCGAGATAGACGTTCCGATCCCCCACGTCCGTGCGCAGGAGGCGGATACCAGCAGCGCCCAGGGCAAGCTCAAGGCCCAGGTTCGACATGGTCGTCGCCACCACGGTACGACTCGCGAGACGCCCCGCCCTGTGGAAGCTGAGCCCCGCCAGGCAAAGCACAAAATCACCGTCGAGCGCGGTACCGCTTGCCGTGACGGGAATCATGCGGTCCGCGTCGCCATCAAACGAGAACCCGAGCGCCGCATTCTCCTGCACCACCCGGCGTCCCAGCCCCTCGGGGTGAAGGGCGCCGCAGCGGTGATTAATGTTCCGGCCATCCGGCTCGACACCCTGGGTGTCGAGCCGGAGACCGAGGCGACGGAAGACCTCGGGAGCCACTCGATACGCAGCGCCGTTGGCGGCGTCGATGGCTATTTTCTTTCCCTGGAGCCGTTCCGGCTTCTTGCAGGCGGCCACAAGATGCCGAACATAGGCCTCGAATGCATCAGCGGCACGGTCCAGTGGCTTGGCCGGCGAGGCCACTGCCGAGGCTGACGCGACGTCCCAGAAAGCGTTCGAGACCGCCTTCTCAAAATCGGGGGAGATCTTTGCGCCCGTGGGAGCCAAGAACTTGATGCCGTTGTAATCTGCCGGGTTGTGAGACGCGCTGACCACGACTCCAAGGGCCGTGTCCGGCCACGCTGAGGCAATGAAAGCAGCCCCCGGCGTCGGAAGCACTCCGAGGTCAAGAACGCAGTAGCCATGCCTCGCGAATCCCCTTCCGACATCCTCGCAGATCCCCGCTCCCGATGCCCGTGTGTCCCTGGCAACGACCACAGTTCGGCCGCGACCATGGGGAAAGTCCTCGGAGTAACGGCCTGGATCTTCCAGCGTCCTTGCGGCAGCGGCGACGATTCTCTCGATCGAGCCGTGGCTCAAGTATCCCTCTCCCACCCTGTCACGGACACCGTCCGTGCCAAAGATCATCGGTCGCTCTGCGTGTTTGCCGTGTTGAGCCGACAATTCTCGCCTCACTTCTCCGTTTCCTTGACGGGCACAACCGAGTAGGACCATCCAGCCTTCTTTTCCCTACGCCGTGACTCGTGCTGGCGGATCTGCACACCGGGGAAACCGTGGAGCTCAAGCTCATCCTCCGTGAACGTGAACTGCCCTCCCTCTTCCCGATCAAACGGCGGCACGCGGACTCCGAGCGAGTATCCCAGCGCGTCTCCAAGTCTCTCCCGAAGCCTGGCGATCTCGGGCTTTCGACCGTAAAACTCGACGGGAATCGTCTCTCCCACGATATCGTCGACCACGATTTTAATGGGAGTCTTGAGGGGTGGCACGCGGAACGATATCCGCATCGCATCGACCGGCAGGACGTCCGCGATGGCACGAAGCGTAACAGTCACGTCAGCTTCTGTAGGACTCACACGGACGGTGCGCCTCGCCACCTCAATCGAAAGGCCCTCGGGATAGGTAAGCTCGATGTCGACACGATCCTTGAAGACCTCGCGATCAAGCTCCATGGCGGCGCTCAATCGGACACCCAGGGAACCCACGATGGACTTTGGTCCCGTGACCTGCACCGCGTTGGGCTTGACCTCCCGGGACGCGACCTCAAAGCCATCAGGAATTCCTGAGATCGTCAGCCGTTCCGAAAGGCTCTCAAGCTTGAGGGTAACTGATTCCTCCTGGATGACCCGCAATGTGTCGGGAAGAATCTGCACGATCTCGACCCCCTCACGCGGGAAGCCAAGTTCGGTCTGGGTGAGCTGATGTGTGTCCCGATCCGGCGCCAGTTCCACTGCAGGAAGAGCCGGTGGCACATCACGAATCTTGTCGATTTGTTTACGCGGGCCCGAGAACACGAGCCGAACGCGGCCATCGAAGTCAACCATGCCATCGGACTGCTGACTCCTGTGCCTGACTGCCGTGACGAGCATGTTCGGCTGGATGGGCTTTAGCTCCACCCGAAAGACATGGGAGTATTCCTGCTTCTCCGAACGGTAAGCGGCCATCCAGATGAGAACAGCGAAGAAGAGTGCAACCACTTTGTTGCGCCAGTTCCCGACGATAAACTCCGTCATGGCCCTCATGTCTTGCCCCCCCCCACCGTGCTTGACTCCTTCTCGGTTAGAGGCGTATCAACTTCGTTGTCCTCGAGCTGGGCATAGTACTTCAGGAGGAGCGTACGAAGCTGCTCCACGTTGAGCCCACGTTCCATCTTGCCGCGGTGGACAAACGAGACCACGCCCGTCTCCTCCGAGACGACGACCACAATCGCATCGGATTCCTCCGTGATCCCAAGAGCCGCCCGATGGCGCGTCCCAAGCACTGCACCCAGGCTGGGGCTCTCGCTGAGCGGGAAGAGACAGCCCGCAGCAGCCACCCTCTCCTTTTGAATCACGACTGCGCCGTCATGGAGATCGGAGCCCGGGAAGAAAATCGTCGTCAAGAGTTCACACGATACGCAGGCATCAATCTCGGTTCCGCGTTCAATGTAGTTCTGAAGGCCCACTTCCCGCTCCATCGCGATGAGGGCCCCGATCTTCCGACGGGACATCCGAAAGGCCGCCTTGACAATCTCCTCCACCATCCCCTCGGCCTCGCCCTTCAAGAACATCCCGAAGATGCGTGTCTGCCCCAAACGAACAAGAGCCCGACGCAACTCGGGCTGCACAATGATCACGAGCGCGGGAATCGCAGCTGCAGCAAAAAACCGGATAATGACGACCAGACGGTCCAGCACATTGAAGCTGTCCGCGATGATCGTTACCAGGATCGGCACCATGAGAATCAGGAGCGCTATGCCCTTGAGAATCCCCTCACCTCTTGTCCCCTCCATGAACCGGAGGAACGTGTAGATAATGAGATAGATAATGAGAATCTCGATCAGGGACTCAAGCGGGAACAGCACGAAAAAGGACTTCAGGCTCTGTTCGAAGCTATCGATCATGCCGGTGTTCGGCTCGAAGCGCCGTTCTCCCCCTGAAGTCGCAAGAAGAGTCTCACAAGTGCGCTCGCATGACGGACGTTGTGCACCCTGAGAAGGTGGCACCCAAGCATCAGAGCAAAGGCATTCACAATCAGCGTACCCAAATCTCTGTTTTCACTCTCATCCGCCCCGATCCAGCCGGCCTCGGTGAGCGCCTTTGCAATGAAGCCTTTTCGAGACGTTCCAACAAGGATTGGACGGCCATGCTTCTTGAGCGCATCGATGCTTCGGATCAAATCGAAATTGTGCTGAAGCCGTTTACCAAAGCCGATCCCGGGGTCGAGGATCGTCCGCGAACGTTCGATACCCCAGGACTCCAGAACCTCCAGCCGCTCCTTGAGATAGGAGCCGACCGTGGGCACGACCCCATCCGGGTACTCCGGATTCACCTGCATGTCGAGTGCATTTCCCTTCATGTGCATCAAGATAACCGGAACCATCCACCGCCCAAGCACGTCTCGCATGCCAGGATCCCGGCATGCGGAGACATCATTCAGAATGTCGGCGCCAGCCTCGAAGGCTTTATCGGCCACCCCGGCATCTTGCGTGTCGACCGAGATCGGCGCATCAGTTCTTTCCCGGAGTCCGCCTATAACGGGCAAGATCCGCTCGATCTGGGTCTCGGCAGACACAGGCAGCGCACCGGGTCTCGTCGACTCGCCACCCACGTCAATCACGTCGGCTCCATCCCGGATCATTTGCAGGCCGGCCTCGACAGCCTCGGCCGCGGTGGCGTGCCTGCCCCCGTCCGAGAACGAGTCGGGCGTCGCGTTCAGGATGCCCAGGATCAGCGGCCGACATCCGATCTGAAGCCGGCGGCCACGCGGAAGCAGAAATTCCCAGCGGGTCATGACAAAGTACGCTACGACTTGGGAAGCTCGGAGGCCAACTCGCCTGGCCCCAGAGCCCCCTCCCCGTTGATGATGGCCTGGATATCATCACCACCGAGAGTCTCCTTGAGAAGGAGAGCCTCCGCGATAAGCTGGACAGCAGCGCGCCGGCTCTTGATCAGCGTCTGAGAGGACGCGTACGATTCGTCAAGAACCCTTCGAACCTCCTCATCGATACGAAGCGCAATGGTATCGGAGTGCTCGCGCGAGCGGATCGGCTCACGGCCGAGGAACGGACTCTCTTCGCCTTCAGAGTAATGGACGGGGCCAAGCTTCTCCGACATGCCCCACTCCGTCACCATGCGTCGAGCCAGGGTCGTCGCCCGCTCGATGTCGTTCGATGCACCGGCGGTAATGTCGTCGCAAAAGATCTCCTCGGCAATGCGTCCAGCATAAAGAACCTGAAGCGATGCCAGGCAGCTCTTGCGTCCAAGGTGAAGCGAGTCATTCTCCGGGAGCTGCATTGTGGAGCCGAGGGCCATGCCTCGTGGAACGATGGTGACCTTGTGCACCGGCTCGGCATCAGGCAATAGGTGCGCCGCGACGGCATGCCCGGCTTCGTGGTAGGCGATAATCCTCCGATCTCTGTCCGTCATCGTTCGACTTGTCTTCTGGCGGCCCCAACGAATCTTGTCTCGAGCCTCCTCCAGATCACCTTCCTTCACGGACTCCTGATTCTGCATGGTGGCGACAATGGCTGCCTCGTTGACGAGCGCAGCCAGCTCCGCCCCGGAAAAGGAAGCAGTTCCGCGCGCAATACGGTGAATGTCAACCGTGGCGTCAAGCTTGATCTTGCGACTGTGAACCCGCAGGATCTCCTCTCGCCCTTTCAGATCGGGCAGGTCGAGAACAATCTCCCTGTCGAAGCGACCGGGCCTCAGGAGCGCCGGGTCAAGTACATCGGGGCGATTCGTTGCCGCGAGGAAGATGATCCCTTCATCCGAGGTGAAACCATCCATCTCGACCAGGATCGCGTTGAGGGTCTGCTCGCGTTCATCGTGACCTCCGCCCATTCCGGATCCGCGCTTCCTTCCCACAGCGTCGACCTCATCGAGGAAGACAATACAGGGCGAGCTCTCCCGAGCCTGCCGAAAGAGGTCGCGCACCCGCGCGGCGCCAACCCCCACAAACATCTCAACGAAGTCCGAGCCGCAAATACTGAAGAAAGGTACGTCGGCCTCGCCGGCGATCGCCTTGGCGAGGAGAGTCTTGCCAGTGCCCGGGGAGCCCACGAGCATGACGCCCCGTGGCATGCGACAGCCCAATTTTTGGAAGCGTTTCGGGTTTTTCAGAAACTCGATGATCTCGAGTACTTCGTCCTTCGCTTCGTTGATCCCGGCCACGTCAGCAAACGTAATGCCGGTCGACTCGCGTCGGGTCACCCGGGCGCGGCTGCGGCCGAACGTCAAGACGTTGCCCCCTGCTCCAGGAGCCCGAAGCTGGCGGAAAAAAAAGAAGTAAAGGAAGAGAAGGATCAGGATCCAGGGCAAGCTTGCAAGCAGGAGCTGCCACAACAGCCCATTGGTCTTCGTCGTGCGCCAGTCGATCTTTCGCTCGGGGAACTTCTCGTTAAAGACCTCGATGGCCTCCTTGCGAAACCGA
Organism: Planctomycetia bacterium; assembly: GCA_005772855.1. Taxonomy (GTDB): domain Bacteria; phylum Planctomycetota; class UBA8108; order UBA8108; family SXIK01; genus SXIK01. The sequence continues at coordinate 6,190 of SXIK01000188.1, forward strand.
TCAATCTCATTCTCCGTCGCAAATTCAAGAAGGATCCCGCTCGTCTCGCCTTGTGGACTCTTCAGCCGCGCCGTGAGCGTGCGAGTATCCTCCGCCAACTCGAGCGAGTCCGGGTCGATGCTGTCGGCCAAAATCAGGTCACGGGCCTTGTAGAAGTTCCTTTCAACCCCGAGGCTCTGGAGCGCATCCTTGGAGATGGCCGCGACGAAGAGGACCACGGCAAGCAGGACGCCCAACAGAAAAAATCCCCTGGGCCGAGGATTGGATCGAGGATCGGAGCCGGGACGCCGTGGCTTCTCGGTCTCGCGAGATTTCTTGGTCGGCTCCGAACTGGGGGGTGTCTCGTCGTTCAAGCTCATCCGGTGGCTTTCAGGGACTCTCGGGTTCAAGAGTACAATATTATGGATAATTGGGCGGCTCGGGGCAACGTCAAGGCCCGAAAAGGAGAGCTCTTCGCGATGAGGCAGCCGGGCGTCAACCTTCGGATTCCCAGTATTCGACCTGCTCGAGAATCTTCTCGGCGAGGTTCCCGATCGCCCGTCCCCGGGCTGAATCAAAGGTCTCCCCGGTTTGAATCGAGAGGGGCTCCCGGATCGTCACACGCTCCCGCCACTGCTTCGAGTTCAGATAATCCTCGACGAAAACCTCGACGTCGATCGAGATCGACGACTCGATTTTCTGGTCCACTCGCCCCTCGGCGACGACGCGCTCCTTGAAGTGACGCACAGTTCCGTGGATCGCCATGTCGGCGCTTCCTGAATCCACAATGCGGAGGGAAGTGCGTGTCTGAATCTCCTTGCGAAGGGCGTTCGTGAGGTCGTACTCGATCTCTCGGCGGAGCGGGAATGTCGCGTTGTTGAAGATTGGAACTGCGACCGTGAGCACTCCCGGCGGCGCCCGATATCCCGCGGAATATCCGCACCCCGCAATCAAGATGGCGACCCAGGGACCGGAGAGCTTGAAGCAGCGACAACCGAGGCGGTTTCTCATGGCGAGCTGTCGGTTCAACGGGTGGTCTTTCTGAGCTGGCTCTGAATTTCACGCGCCGCACGGGCGGCCGAGGATGTCGTGTAACGGTCTGTGACGATCTTCAGATAGATCTCTGCGGCCGAGGGCTCGCTTTCGCGCAGATAAAACTTCGCGATTCCAAGGTTCTTTTCGCCGAGCTTTTCGGTGATTTCCCGCAGTTTCTCGCGGGCATCCTCGGATTGCGGCCCACGAGGATCCGTCTCGAGATACTCGCGGAACTTTCTGTCCGAGTCCTCGATCAGCTTCTCGTCGTAGTCGACCCCGCGGACCTGTCTGTAAGTGGCCAGTGCAACGTGGTACTTGGCGGGTCCCCGCCACTCGCTCTGCGGGTACTCCCGGACGATCCGCTCGTAGACCGGAACAGCCTCGGCGTATTGCTTGGTATCGAAGTAGTACTTCGCAATCTCGAAGATAGCGTCATCGGCAAAGGATAGGTTTGGGTACTCCGTTATGAGGCCATCGTCCCCGACGAGCAGCTCAATTCCGTGGGAAGGGCAACTGTACTTGAACCCGATGAAGGAGCAGGCGGCCTTCTCGTGCAGGTAGTCCATGGCGATATCGTTCATCCGTTGGAAAGTCTTGTTGAGGATGTCGAGATCGGGCCGCTGCTTCTTGTAAACCTCCCGGTAAAACTCAACCGCCTCGTCGTAGTTGCCAAGGTGGTAGTAGCACTCCGCAATAAGAAAATTGGTCTCGGTAGCGCTCGCATCATCCTGGGCAAGGGTCTTCTTGTACTCCATGTATCCAGAAAGGGCCTCCGCATAAGCTCCCGCATCAAGAGCCTTGCGCGACTCGGCACGGATTTGGGCCGGTGGGCCCCAGGTGCCACGGCTCGGGCGCACCCAACCACTCTTCGACTCCCAGTGGTAATTGCCACGGCCAGGCACATCTTTCGTCTGGGGCGACTCACTCTTCCGTACCACCGTCGGAGACGCGCAGGACACGAATGCACCGAGGAGGGCCAGCAGAGCCGTCAGGGACGTCAGCCAGTGCTGCCTCAAGCGGGGATGTGGGGTGATCATTAGATCCGCTACAACCAAGAGCTGGCCGATTTTAACAGGACAAGCTCCCGATCCAAGAGGTTTGTGCGCAGACGTGATATGGCTCGTGACAGGGGCTTGCCGACCGTACGCCAGCTCTCGTCGATATCACTCCAGGGCTCGGGTGAATCCCCCGCAAGACGCTCGAGCAACGCCACGGCGGGCACGGAGAGCGTGACTCCTGCCCGATCGGGGCTTCTTGCCCGACAGAAGCGGCAGAGGATTCCTCGCGCCCGGGGGCTGAGGAAAACAGGCCTCGGCTCCGCTGGTCGCTCCCGGCCGCACTCGATACAGGCTTCGAGAGAGGCGAGAAAACCGAGGCAGGCAAGAGCCCGTGTGTCGTAGGCCAGTAGAAGCGGACCTGTCGGCGGACAGTCCGGTGAGGCCAACAGTCGAAACGTGCGCGCCGTCAGGTCGAAAACATCTCGCTCGGCCTCTCCGAGCACCGAGACCGCTCGCAGAAGCTCGATCACGTGTGCGGCGGCCACATGGCACTGCCAGGAGCCTCGAATGCCCCGGAATCCGTCCAACACCGTGCTTTCGGTAAGGATCACAAGACCGGATCCTTGCGGCTTGAAAAAAACCAGCTCATAAAGAACAGCGAGATCAAACGGTCCCTGAAACGGGCTTTTCTCACGATGCGCTCCCTTCGCGATGCCCTCCACAAGTCCAAAGTCCCGAGTGAAGAGAGACACCACCTGCGACGAGTCGCTGAAGTCCACGCAGCGGAGCGGGAGTGCGAGGGTCTTCTGCTTCATGCTGGAGGCCTGGGGATAGTGCGGGGCAGGAACGCTACCGCTGTGAACGGACCCGATCAGGCATGGATTCCGCGGGCCGGAACTCCTCACCTGGGAAGTGGATACGCAAACGGCGGACACGGCGATCATCGGCCAATGTCACCTCGAATTTCAAGGTGTCAAACTCGTGCGTCTCGCCTGCCCCCGGAATCTTCGCCATGCGAAAAGAGAGGAACCCTCCGATGGTGTCGTAGGCGTCGCTCTCAGGTATCGAAGTTCCCAGCGCGGCGTTCAAGTCGTCGATGTGGTAGGTGCCATCCACTTCGACGAGGCCGGGCCCGAGGCGCCTCAGCGGGGGGCGGTCTATTTTCTCGTGCTCGTCGATGATCTCGCCCACGATTTCCTCGATGATGTCCTCGATCGTGATCAGACCCGCAGTACCACCGAACTCATCGAGCACGATCGCAATGTGGAACCGTTGTGTTCTGAACTCCTGGAAGAGCTCGCCGATCTTTTTCGTCAACGGCACGAAATGCGGCTTTCGGGCCAGGTGATCCAGGGATATCGAACCCTTCCGGTCCCAGTACCTCAGGAAGTCCTTCACGTAGAGTATTCCCACGATCTTGTCCTTGGAATCGCGGTAGATGGGAATCCGCGAGTGTCCACACTCGACTGCCCTCTGAATATTGACCTCGAGGGGGTCGTCGAGGTCGAAACAGATCACCTCCGTACGGGGAGTCATCACCTGAGACACTTCGACGTTTCCGAAGCCGATGATCGACTCGATCATGTCGATGTCGCGGGACTCGAGGAGCCCGTCGCGCTCGCCGCCCTCGGCTGCAGTGAGAATGTCCTCCTCGAGGATGTCGGCAGACGCACGCTCGGCGGAGCCTCCCAGGAGGCGAACGACTCGCTTCACGGTACCCCCAGAGATCAGTCGAATCGGTCCAACCACCTGGTGAACAAGGTCCATCGTCCTCAGTCGCCGGGCGAGGATCGACTCGGGGTGGAGACGAGCCACGATTGCAGGCAAAATCTCCAGCACGATCGCGATTAACAGTATAATCTCGACCGCGAGAAGCACGCAATCCGCGGCCACCGTGAAAAACGTGAGATCGGCCACGATCCTGGCAAGGACCATCCAGCGGCCAAACGCAAGACTCAGGATCAACATGAGCCTCAGAAAAAGGTCAAGCGCCCGGAGACTCGCCGTGTATTCCGTCTCGTTGTCGAGGTAGGTCTCAAGCTCCGCTCGCCTTGCTTCTGAGACATTCGCCAACAGAAGCCTCCGTGAAAAAACAGCCAGCACCTGCCTCGAGACGGCCACGTGGAACGCGAGGAGGAGTGGCACGACGGCAAGGCACAGCCATCGCACGTCGTAGCCAAGCAAACTTCCATCGGTCATCGAGTTTCCTCAGCGCTGAAAGATCGGCAAGTACCCAAGTGGAACTTCCAGAATCAAGAGAGCCATTGCGGTGGCGTACTCGTCCCCGAATTGGCGGTTCTCCCACCGTCCGTCAGTTTTCACCTGCTTCCTGAGCAGGTGTGCCCTGACTTTGGAGTACCAGTCGGGCCAGAGGTCGCCACCATCCTGGTACAGCGCCTGCGCAGCGTAAAAGTTGGCGTAGAAGTCGTGCTCCTCCTCGGCAGCGTGCCAGGGAGAACGGGCGTTGGCCAGCGCGCGCCGGAAGTAGTCGAGACCCTTCCGCAACTCCTCCGATCTGTAGATGCCTGCCGCATTCAAGGTGGAGAGGGCCGCTGCTGTGAGAGCATAGGACGTACGTCCGCGCCCTTCGACCGACGGGGAAAGCGAGTACACAAAGCTTCCATCCCTGGGGCTCTGGCAGCGCCGCACGTAGCGGATGGCCTCGTCCACGCGGCGAGAGTCGACCGAGAATCCAGCGTTGCGCGCCGCACGTAGTGACTGCAGAGCGCAGACTGTCACACTGGACTCGTCAAGGTTCTGGGGGTTCTCGGGGTAATAATACCAACCGCCCTCAATACTTTGGGAGCGTTCTATGGTCGTGACCGCTTTTCTGATGAGGCCCGAGATCTCATCCTCCCGGCCCGGAAGAGAACCAAAAAGCTCGCAAAGAAAAAGGACCGCATAACAATGCCCGTGCATGCGGCTACCCCCGTCGCCTTCCTCGGCGATAAAGAGCCCCGAACCCACAGGTCTTGCCACGCCCGCGAGATAGCTCAGAGACTTCTGAAGCATGTCGCGGTGCTCACCCTCGAGCGGGTGGTGCCCGGCACCCAACACCGCGAGGCCAGCCAGGCTCGTGACAGCCACGGGGTAGCTCGTCCCCACCGCGCCACTCGTCGTCTGGCGGGAGCGCAGGAAGCGAATCGCGCTCTCCACCTGCTCCTTCATATCGGCCCACTCCTTGAGCGGACGGGGTGGAAAGACCCAGTCCTTCGACGTCGATAGGCTGGCGTCCTGACCGCGAAGCCCGGGCTGTGCTCCCAGCTGAAGAACCACCGCAAGTCCAAGAAAGACCACAAGTGCAATGCGGGAGCGCATGGGATCAGTCCTTGTCTTCATGGTCGTCTGCCTCGGGCTCTGCCCCCTCCTCACCACCACCTTCTTGACCGGCCTTCTTGAAATCCTTGATCAACTCTCCGGTCATGCGAGACACGCTTCCCTGCTTCTGCAGGAGCCTGTCGAGCGCCCTCTTCCACGAATCGGTAATGTTGCCGCCACTTGCCTTGCGAAGGTCCTCCATGTCCCGCGTACTCTTGTTGGCGTCGAGCTGCATTCCCTTGAGCATGCGAAGCTCCGCCACCGTGGGCACAAGGCGCTGCTTTCCTTGCGGCATCTCACCGCTGGGAGGTGGGGAGCCGTCATTCGGCTCTGGCTTCTCCATCTCCTCTCTTAGCGCCGCAATCAGCCGGTCGATATCGCCCACAATCTCCCTCTCGAGGAACTGTGTGTAGGTGCCGGTCTCAAGCTCCTTGAGGGAATCACGGACCTGGCGCATGTCGGCGCTGACGTTCTTGAGGATGAAGGTGAAGACTCGAGCGTACTCCTCCTTGAGCTTCTGGTTGAGCGTATCGACCTCGTCGGCCAACTCTCCCTGACGCATCACGATCGACTCGACCTTTTGATCGAGCTGCTTGCGCTGTCGCCTGGACTCGTTCTTCTCCCGGCCGCTGTCGATCTTGACGGTGTCGCTGTTCACCTTCTCCTGCTTTTCCCTGACCTCGGTGAGAGAGGCCATCAGGTTCTCCATTTCCTGCTCACGCTTCAGCCGAGCAAGACGCTCCTCCTCCTCCTTGAGTTGCTCCTTCGTATTCTTGAGTTTTGCGAGGGCCTCCTCCTGGGCCTTCTTGGCGGCCTCGGCATCCTCTTTCTGGAGTTGATCCGAAGCCTCCTCCATGCTTTCCGAGGCCTGGCTTAGCTGCTCCGAGGAGTCTCCACTTTCGGATCCAGAGGAGGACGACTTCGCCTTCTTCGCGAGATCCTTGGAGAGGCGTGCAAGTTCCTCCTGCTCGGGTGCGGTCTTCTTGAGTTTTTCCTTCTCAAGGCGGGCAAGCTCGTCTCGCTCCTCGTCCTCGAGGCTAGCTTGCGCCTTCTCGAGAGCGGCCAACGCCTCCTCGCCCTTCTTCTTCGAGAGCTCGTTCTGGCTCTTCGTCTGGGCTCCTGCGGACTCCTGCATGGCGCTTGACGCCTTCGAGAGCGAGTCCTGTGCTTGAGCCAGCTTGTCACCTCGGTTCTCCTCGCCCTTCTTCCCGAGTTTCTTTTGAAGCTCCTCGGCCTTCTTGCGGGTCTCCTCCGACTTCCTCGCCAGTTTCTTCTGGAGGTCTGCGGCTTTTTCGGCAGCGCTTCTCTGGGCGAGGTCCTTCTGTCCCTTCGAGAAGGCAGCTTCTGCCTTCGCCAGCTCTTCCTTGGCCCTGTCACCTGCAGACTTCGCCTTCTCGCGGTTCCCTTCCTGGGAAGCTTGCGCGGCATCCTCCATCGCCTTCGAGGCCTCACTCAGCGATTGTGAACCCTGCTCCAGAGCCGAGCGAGAGCTCTCACCCGAGCTTTGCGAAGCCGACTGCGAAGCCTTCGACGCGGCGGCTTCCGCTCGCTCCTCAAGCTTCCCTTGTTCCTGCACGAGCCCCGCGGTCTCCGCGCTATTCTTCTCCTCAACTTGAGCCAGCTCCCTGGAGATTTGGTCACGGGCCTTCTTCAGGTCGCCGAGCGCGGCCATTTCCTTGTCGATCGCTTTTGAAAGATCGTCCTCTCGAAAGCCCTTCGCAGCCGATTGCGACTCGCTGGAAGCTTTCAACACGTCGTCCTTGGCGCCCTGCGGCACGTCCCCACTCTGTGAAATATCCTTCGAGAGCTCTCCAACCCTGGAAGCAAATTCCTCCGCCTGCCGGGCAAGTTCCTCTCTGGCATCCTTGGCCTCCAGCGCTCTGCGGGCCAGCTCAACCTCGCTGGGAGCCGACTTATCACCAGCCGACTTATCACCAGCCGACTTATCACCAGCCGACTTATCACCAGCCGACTTATCACCAGCCGACTTATCACCAGCCGACTTATCACCAGCCGACTTATCA
>SXIK01000189.1 GCA_005772855.1 Planctomycetia bacterium
AAGACGCAGCGGCAAGGCAACATTGACGAGGACGGAAGCTGGGACCCCATCGATGAGTGGGGAGTCGCCGGCGGACGAGTCTACTCGACCGCGATCGGGGCGATGACCCTGGAGGTCTACTACAGGTTTCGTCGGCTCCAGTAAGGGTCCAGCTTTTGACAGCGGCAGGCCGTGGAGGTCAAGAAACTCGATCCCGCACAGGGGGGCAGCGTATCCTCCGTGCGACCATGATTGGGACATCCATCCTGGCGTGCAGTTTCCCACAGCTTCCGGGACTTTCACGCACGGAACTCCGTCGAATCCTGTGTTGCGTTCCTGCCCTTGCGCGCCATGGACCTTCAGCGTGATTGTGCTCAGGCGGAGTCTTCAGGTTTCCATCTATTCGATTGCCTCCTTGGCTCGCATGCCGTGCTGGTTCACAGCTCCGGCATGACGCTGCGCGGCTTTCCGCCAATCGCGCGGCCCGGGCCGTCTTCTTCCTGGCGTTGAGCTCCCGTGGAACGCCGTCGCCCGTACCGCAGTACATCTCCTCGGGTGTTTGTCCTTGGACGCCGGCTTCGATAAGTTCGTCGACGGCGGAGTTGACATTTTTCGCACCCTGGTCGGCCAGCAGGGTCGGGGGAGCGTTGCTCTCGATTCCCGCGTGCGTCGCCTCGAGCAGTATGGCGAGGGTATTGCCCGGATCGAAGGGATCCGAAACCCTCCACGCGAGGATTCTTCTAGAGAAGTTGTCAATGACGGCGTAGAGAAAAGCTGAGTTCAGGTTTCGGCGGATGGAGTCGCCTGCGTGGGCGGCGCCGGCACCCGCGCCAAGACCGGATCGATCACCGAGATCATGTCGCTGCCTGCTCCGCCGGCCTACCGCGCCGTCGCCATGAAGATGAAGGCGCCATCGGCGGGGGTCTCGGTGCTGTTGATGAAGATGTCGAAGGCGTCGACGCCCACCCGGCTCACCGAGGCGAACCGGAGGTCGCGCATATGCTGGGGCTGAGCCCCCACCTCCGGCGTCACCACCGGGATGAGGTCGAGGTCCCTCGCCGCCGCAGCGTCGACGGTGACGCGGTAGTGGCCGAAGCCGAACCGCTCTACGCCACGCACGCCGAACTCGCCTGCGATCGTGCCGTTCGGGTTGACCCGCGCCCAGGCGACGATGGCGTTGTCACGGTGGCGCTCGCCGGGCTTGACGGCACTGAGGGGGTCGGCGTTCGTCTCGGAAACGAGCGATCCTCTGACCTCCGTGCGCGGGGAGTCGATGCTGACGTCCGGCGCGGAGAGCGCGGCGGCCCGGGAGCTGGCGATGACCACGAGCTCGGCCCCGTCGGTGTCATCGAGGAGGATCTGGTTCGCACCGGTCGCGATCGTCACGCTCTCGGCGGCGGAGACAGAGGCCGTATCCTCGGCCACGACGCGCGTGTCCTTCGACCCGTGGATGAGGAGCTCCTCGGCGCCGGCGGTGTCGTCGAAGCGGAGCTCGTTGGTGCCGCCGCCCGGGGTGGTGTCCGACCCGATGGCGGAGACGGCCTTGCTGCCGGGGAGCGCGTACGGCGGGAGCTGCTCTCTGTTGTAGACGCTGCCGATGATGATCGGACGATCGGGATCCCCCTCGAGGAAGTCGACGAGCACCTCCCAGCCGATCCTGGGGATCATGATCGAACTCGAGGCGTGCAACTGGGCCACCCGGATCCACGCGCTCGAGTGCTCGTCCTTCTGGCCCTGGCGGTCCCAGTGGAACTGGACCTTCACACGTCCGTACTGGTCGGTGTGTATCTCCTCGCCGGCAGGCCCGACGACGACTGCGGTCTGCGCGCCGTAAACCTTCGGTTGCGGCGTCCGCCGCTCCGGCCGGAAGACCACCGAGTCGGGGATGCAGGTGAAGCTGTTGGCGTAGTAGGTGCCGGTCTCCCGTCCGGCCGTCTGCACGGCGAGGTGTTGCACGGACGTCAGGACGTAGGTGCCGCCGAACCCCGACTCGGAGTGGTCCACGAGTGTGAACTTGTGGCCGGGGCGGAACGACTTGCAGGTGCTCGTGCCGCTGATGACGACCGACTTCGCCTGCTCCTCCTGCACGCGGATCTCGGCTGTCGCGATGCCGTCGAATCGCTGTGCGTACTCGCCCGGGTAGTCGTAGAGCTCGAACTTCGATTCCGGTTTGCCGGCGGTGACCAGGAGGTCCTCGCTCGGTCTCTCGAAGTTGTGATCCCAGAGGGTCACCTTGCCGGAGACGAGCTCCTGCTCCTTCTGCCAGGTGATGACCCGCTCCTCCCCCTCGACGCGCGGCGGGGCGCCGTGGCCGTAGTAGGGGACCACCGCCGGGAGGTCCGGATGGGAGGCAGGGATGTCGCTCAGGACCATCTGGTGGCCGGCGGCGGTGTGCTTGAAGAAGTAATAGATCCCCTCTTCCTCCATCAGGCGGCTGGCGAAGTTGAAGTCGGTCTCGCGGTACTGGACGCAGTACTCGCGGCTCGGGTACGTTTCGCGCTGGAGGTCGAAGAACGCCGAGCTGGCAAGATCGCCCTCGTCGAGGATGGTCGCGAGGATCTCGGGCGCCGTGTCCCCCTGGAAGATCCGCACGTCCGCGGCGCGGGTGAGGAGCCAGAGCTTCGGCACCAGCTCCATGCGGTAGCGGATGCTGCGGCCGACACGTCCCGCCGGTCCGATGCTCTTGACGATGCCGTCGACGAGCGCCGTCGAGTTCGCGTGGGTGAAGCGAAGCTGGGCGGGGGTGCCGACGAGCCTCGCATAGTCGATGTCGCCGCCCTCGGAGAGCAGCGAGAGTTGGAAGCTGAAGAGCCTGGAGATCTCCTCGCGGCCGCTGAATCCGATCACCAGGAGCTCGGCGCCCTCGACGCCGAGGACCATGTTCCGCGCCCCCGTCGGGCTGCGCTCCATGAGCTGGAGGCTCGAGACGAGGGCCGAGGGGATCGACTCGCCGACGGTTCGCTCGAGCTCCGCGACCGCCGCAGCGCCCGGGTCGGAGGGTCTACTCTCCGACAGGGCCTCGATCTCGGCCAGGATGGTCGCGATGCTCGCCGTCACGCCCTGGAAGTTGGCGTTGAGGCCCTCGATCTGGCCTGTTACGGCCTGGGAATGGGCCTCGAGGGAGCCAACGCGGGCCTCGAGTTCGGGCGAGCCGGCGAGCGCGATCGGCTCGGGGCCGTTGCGGAAGAGCCAGAGGAGCATGTAGACGGCGTCGCTGACGTCGCGGTCGCCGTCGCCGTTGCCGGCGGGGACGGGGGGAGCGACGGCGCGGGCGAGGTGGACCTCCTGCCAGATGCGCCCGGCGAGGAGGACGGCGTTGATGACCAGGACACTGAGGATGAGCTTCTTGAAGCTCTTCATGGTTTTCATGGCCCTCATGATGGCGGCCTCCTGAGGTGTGTCGCGACTCGCGCCCGCCCGATTCCACCTGGTTCAAGCATAGTGTCCGGGAGGGCGGGAGATCCCGTGCTGTCACAGCAAAGCGGTAATGTCCGGTTCGTGCAAAGTAGAAATGTCCGTTTCCAAAGGAGTCTGGTGGAGGACAGAAGAGAGTGGATCGTTGCATGAGCCGAAAGGAACGAGATCGATTGCGAGTGGTGAGCCAGCTCGACAAGGGCCAGTTGAGTCAGGGCCAGGCGTCCGAGCAGTTGGGGGTGTCTGTTCGTCAGGTCCGCAGGATTCTGAGGAGGTACGAGAAGGAAGGGGATCGGGGACTGGTGCACCGGCTTCGAGGCCGACCGTCCAACCGGAAGCTTGCCACGGAGCTTCAGGAGAAGACGCTTGGCTTGGTGCGGACCCATTACTTGGACTTCGGGCCCACGCTGGCACAGGAGTATCTCCACAGCGCCCAGGGGATCACAGTGAGCCGAGAGACGCTCCGAGGGTGGATGATCGAGGGCAAGATATGGGAGCCCCGAGCGCGAGGGGTAAAGCACCGGCAGTGGCGAGAGCGGAGGCGTGCTTGGGAGAGCTGTTACAGATGGACACTTCGATTCACGATTGGTTCGAGGGGAGGGGCGCGGGAGCGGTTTTGATCTCGATGATCGACGACGCCACATCACAGCTCCGAGCGAGGTTCTTTTTGACCGACAGCACTGCGACGAATATGGCGATGCTGCGGGAGTACTTGAAGCGCCACGGCCGGCCGGTGGCGATCTATGCCGACAAGGCAAGCCATTTCAAGACAACTCGACGAGCCGACATAGAGGAGTCGCTCCAGGGGAGGGAAGCCGAGACGCAGATCGCACGAGCGCTCCGAAAGCTGGGGATCCAGTACATTGTGGCGCACTCTCCCCAGGCGAAGGGAAGGGTGGAGGGGAGCTTTGAAACGGCGCAGGATCGGCTGGTGAAGGGTATGAGGCTCGAGAAGATATCGACAATCAGCGAGGGTAACCGGTACCTGTACACTGGCACAAGGAACGCGAACGCCATCGCGGGCAAGTAAACAGTCATCGACAGCGAACCAGACGTCTCGGCGCTGCCCCACCACACGACGAGCAGGTGCCACGCGCCCCATACGAAACCAACTATCAGACCGGTCACGACAACGCCGTAGCGAAGCCGCAGACGCGGGACGGCGAATCCGGTCCAACCGAGTTCCTCGAACAGCCCCGCCACGATCCCCGTTATAAGCCCGAGAACGAGGTGGCTCGAGGGGTCACTCACTGTGAAGAGTCCCGGCCGAAACACTAGGGACTTGAGCGAAAGCGCCATGAGAACCCCGGACACCACCAGCGGGGCGGTCAGCAGCGCTACTCCGTACCATGGTGCGCCCACACGGGCCTTGCGGCATCTGCGCCACAGGCCGTGAAGCCCTGCCTTGCCAAGGAACAAAGCCGTTGCTGCGACACCCGCGACGCTGGAGCCAGCCAACATCGCAACCACTACCATCGGTAGCAAGACGCGGAAATCTTCCGCTGTGCCAGGGAATCCGTCGAAGCCGACGACCGCTGCGACCCCGCCCCAGGAAATGGCGAAAGCAAGCATGAAGTATGTCGACGCACCTGTTCTTGATGTTTTGGCAAGAGGACCGTCGGCCAATGGTTGATGTGTAGACATGGGCGTCTCCGAGCGTGAGTCGGGGTGTAACGCGGATTGTGGAGCACGTGGAGTTCCCGGGCGCGGCACAACTTCCCCCAGTGTACCTCACCTTTTTGCGCGCCCGTCTGCAAGCGCCGCGGGACCTCTTCACTGGTTGCGCTTGCCTCGACTCACGGAGTAGGCTAAAGAGGTGTGCTGGCCTGAAGTTGCTCTACCGCGTGAGATTGGAGGGAGGAAGTTCCATGGTCGTTGTCCCGCTGCGACTGATGCTGTTGGCGATTCCATTCACGGCCCAGGCCCGCGACGAGACGAAGCCGGAGGTACCGACCATAACGGTCAGCGGCACCGGGACCCAGGCCGTCGCGCCGGATACGGCATTCGTGACGTTCGGCATGGAGACGGCCGGAAAGTCGCTTGCGGAAACGCAGCGCCAGAACAACCAAGGAATGCAGAAGGTAACCGAGCGGCTGCGGGAGCTGCAGATCGAAAAAGAACGTATCCAGACCTCCTCCTTTACCGTCTCGCCCCAGTACAAGCCGTCTCCCAGGCGTCCCACGGAGACGCCGCCCGCTCCTCCGGAGATCATTGGCTACATGGTCAGCAGCACGATCACGGTGGAGCTGCGGAATCTGGAGAAGATTGGCATTGTTATCGAGGCGTCTCTGGCGGCAGGAGCCAATCACTTCCGAGGGCTCAACTGGGCCTTGCGAGACGAACAGCAGGCGAGGCAGAGCGCGCTGAAGAGTGCGGTGGCCAAGGCCCGCGAAAAAGCGACGGTGCTGAGCGAAGCATTGAAGGTGAAACTGGTTCGGCTGATCAGCGCAAGCGAAGGCGATCGTGGGGTCCGCCCGTTGGCCCATGCCCCACGGTCAATGTTGGCGATGGAGGCCGGAGGCGGGGAACCGCCGATCTTCGCCGGGGAGCTGAAGGTCGAGGCCTCTGTGACCCTGGTCTACGAGATCGGGCCCGAGTAGTCCACTTCTCGTTGAGGCATGAGTTTCTCTGCCCGGGACGTGTGACAGGACGCCGACGCAATACGTTCATTAACTCCAAGGTTTTCCATGCGATCCCGTCCCGCCCGGGGCGCCATGGTAACCGGCGAAATCGACATGCCTGATTTGTGAGTCTTCCGGCCTCCTGCGGAAAAGGCTAACGGCTCGGCGGCCGTTCCTTCTCCAGGCGGCGGTCACGTACGGCTGGCACTTGGGCACGAGGGCAAGGAGGTGGCGGAGTGGCTCAACTCCCTGGACCTCACGAAACCTTCGTGCTCCGCGATCGATTGGCTCCCTACCAGCACCCTGCGCCTCCGAGAGACGTGCAGCGAGCCTCGCTTCCTGGCGCCGAGGATCGAGGGGCCGGAGAGAGCGCGTGGGACAAGACAAAGGTAGGCTACCACGGGGGAGGGCTTCCTCCCCTGCCAGGAGCATGACTGGCTGGCCTTGCGCCAGCCCCGAGAAAGTTAGAATATTACGAACTTGTTTTTTTATTTTATTCGAATATTATTTTTATATGTCAAAATCACATTTGGGATCCTGTCGCCACCACTCGGCCCCGCCCCCTCACTGACTCATGCTCTTTCCCCCCTGCCAAAGCCGGACGTTTCTGCCCGTTGTGGCCCTCGCCGCGCTCTCCGGGTCCCTCTCCGGAGGCTTGCAAGGCCAGACGCGAGAGGCAGTCCTCGAAGGCGAGCTCAAGAGCCTCAGAGAGCGTCTGGAGAAGCTAGAAAACGTAGCCGAGTCCCGCAAGAATCCGGGCGCCTCCGACGTCGAGGCCGATCGGCCGCCCGCAGCTGAGGGTACGGCGAATCACGCAGAGTTGCCAGGAGCCTCGCCCTGGGAACGGGAAGGCCTCGAGACTCCCGCCCCCTTGCGCGGCGTCTATGACAAGCCTTTCCTCACCAGCCTGTGGCGCCAGGTCCACCTGGGGGGCTACACCGAGCTCGAATACCATTCCTTCGAGGACGGCATCCTTGGCATCCCGGAGGGGTTCCGAATGCACCGGACGAACCTTTTCCTCTTCGCCGACATCCTCGACAAGGTGCGCTTCGGGTCGGAGCTCGAGTTCGAGACAGAGTTCGAGGGCAACCCATCCAGCGACATCGGAGTCGCGGTGGAAATGGCTTTCATTGACTGGGTCCTCTTCGAGGAGTTCAAGGTGCGCGGAGGAGCCCTCCTGGTGCCGTTGGGCCGCATCAACGTGAACCACGATGGCCCCATCCGCGAGCTCACCGAGCGCCCGCTGGTCTCCACCTTCGTGATCCCCACCACGCTCACCGAGGCCGGCGTGGGAGCGCACGGGAGGATCGCGGCGACGGAGTCGCTTTCGTTCGGTTACGAGCTCTACGCGGTCAACGGCTTCAACCTCCTCGGCGAAAACGGCGAGCTGGCGGTCGATCCGGTGGAGAAGGAGCAGCTTCTGCGCGAAGGGCGGACTTCGCTCGGCGGCGACATCAACAGCGGCTTGGCCTCCACGGGGCGCCTGTCCGCCCAGGTCTTCAAGCACCTGGAGATCGGCGGGTCCTGGCACGTCGGGACCTATGACGAGAAGGGGGACAACGTGCTGGCCATTATTGCAGGAGACGCCGCACTTGTTCAAACGATTGGCCCGGCCAAGCTGGGCCTGGAGGCCGAAATCGCCACCAGCGAGTTCGAGAGGGATGATTTCGCGAAGGGGGCAGGCGTCCCGGACCGGTTCTGGGGCTATTACGTACAGGGCTCGCTGGGCGGAATGCCGGAGCTCTTCAAATCGGTGCCCCACGTCTTCGCGGGCGAGGGCTCCATGTTCAACCTGGTCCTGAGGTACGACTGGGTGGACCTGGACGGCGACCAGGGCGAGGCTATCGAACCAGGGATCACTTTCAGGCCGGTGACCGATTCCGTCTTCAAGTTCTCCTACAAGTTCACGCAGAAAAGCCTCGGCCTGCGGAACATACCGGGCCGCGTTCACTTCGACGACGACGGTTTTGTATTCTCATTCTCCACCTACTTCTGAGACAACATGGAGACCACTCCTCGGGCAAGCACGAAGATCGTTCCGGCCGCGTGGGACTGCGGGACCCGACGGAACTTCATCGAGCGGGTCTCTCGCGGAGTCTCGTCCCTGGTTGCCTGCGGCGCTTGCGGACTTCTCCAGGGATGCACCGTCCCGGTCCGGACGTTTCGCGCGAGGCCCTCACGGGTGGTGGAGGTCCCCGCCTCCCGCTACCCGGAGCTCGATCACAGAGGCGGTATGATCAAGGTTCTCGTGGGCCGGGGTGGCGCCTTCATCCGAAGCGAGGGAGACGGGAATTACACGGCCTTCTCGGCCGTTTGCACCCACCAGGGCTGCCTCGTCGATGCGGGACGCGACAGTTTCAATTGCCCCTGCCATGGATCGGTTTATGACCGCGAGGGGAAGAACATTGCCGGGCCCGCGCCCCGCCCGCTGGCCCGGCTCCGGGCGCAGCGGGAAGGCGAGGTCCTCAAGCTCTTTTTGCAAGATGGTTGAAATGTATCGAGACAGAAGAAAAGCCACCGCTCGCATCGAAGGTTCCATGTGCCGGCGAACCATCGCCGGGGTCAGCCGCTTCCGTGAGGCCTTGGTACCGGCACCTACTTGCGGTGGCCGGTACTTGGCGCTCCTCGTCGCTGCGAGCCTCTGGGCCGGCTCTTCCGGCTGCGGAGGAGGAGGTCACAGCGGCGCAGGGGGGGCGACGACTTCCATCGATGCCCCTGCCGGTCCCGAGCCTCCCGGAGATCAACCGGGGTTCCCCTTTGCGGAGCACCTGAATCAGTCTCAAATCACCGCAGGAGATGTCCGTTTTCGCGAGCTCTTCGTCATCGGCGATGAGCTTTTCGAGGCGCGCTTCAACACCCTGGACGGGGTGGGAGCCCTCCAGCTTCCTGATGGAACGGCACTCCCGGGCCGCTTCTCACGGTCGCCCCCCGGCGGAGGACGCTTCACTGGGCCCAATGCCCAGAGCTGCAACGCTTGCCACAACACGCCGTTCGGGACCAGCGCCGGCGAACCCTCTTCCAATGTGCTCCAGGACCCTTCCCGTGCGGGCGCTGCCCCCTTCAACACACGGAACACCACCAGCCTCTTCGGTGCGGGGCTCCTCCAGCGCCTGGCCGAAGAAATGACCGAGGATCTACTGGCAATCCGGGCGGAAGTGGCGGCCGCGGCCGAGCCCGGAGGACCTTCAGCCACGCGGCAGCTCTCGGCCAAGGGGGTTTCCTTCGGGAGCATCACTGCGACACGCGACGGTAACAGCAACGTGAGCTTCAACTTCTCGGCGCTGGAGGGCGTCTCGCGGGACCTGGTCGTCCGCCCCTTCGGGTGGAAGGGCGACACTCCGAGCCTGCGGGTTTTCTGCCGGAACGCCGCGCTCAACGAGCTCGGGATGGAAGCCGAGGAGCTGGTCGCCAAGGATGACTCGGGGCTCGCTGACCTCGATGGAGACGGCGTGGAAGGCGAGCTCACGATAGGGGACGTCACCGCTGTCACGATCTACGTCGCGGCCCAGGAGTCGCCGACAACCCTGGAGAGCATGGCTCGAAGGAACCTCCTTCCCCCGCCCGGCTCCGAATTTGTCTCCGCGGCCCGAAGGGGGCGAGAACTTTTCAGTCAGATCGGATGCGACGGGTGCCACGTCCCGGAGATGCGCATCGTTGATCCGGTCTTTGAAGAGCCGACCCTTCGGGGGGGCGGCAGGTACTTTGACGACAAAATTGATCGAGAAACGAGCAGCCTGGATCCGGCACAGCCCTTTCGGTTCCATCTGGGCCGGGAAGGAGACTTTCCACGGCCAGAACCGCACCCGGACGGGGGGCTGCGCGTGGCGCTCTTTGGTGACCTGAAGCGCCACAACATGGGAAGCCAGCTTGCTGATGCCCAGGAGCAGTCAGTGGTGAACGCCGACGGCAGCCAGGCGGTGCTGGATGATGCGCCATTCACGGTCGCCAAGTCCGTCTTTCTCACCGCGGAGCTGTGGGGAGTCGGAAGCACAGGCCCCTGGCTTCACGATGGCCGTGCCACTACGCTCGAGGAGGCGACACTCCTCCACGGGGTGAACGAGCCAGAGCCCGAGGGTAATGCAGGGCGCAGCGAGGCTCAGGAGGAGCGCGAGGCATTCGCAGCGCTTTCCAGCACGGACCGGGAGTCCGTGGTCACATTCCTCAAGAGCCTCATTCTCTTCGAGAAGAAGGAGGAGTGATGGAGTACGCCCTCCGGAGACTTTCCTGATCCACACCCATCCCTGCCGGGCCACAATGACCGGATTTCCGCCACGCCCCCCTAACTGAGAGCCTGAGCAGGAATCGGCGTTAGCCGACCACGGCGACGAAGCTCGGGCAGGAGGTGCGGGGCTCGAGTAGTCGTCGTGCCGTTCGTGGTCCGCGCGTCGGCTCGATAGATCTCCGCGAGGACCGGCCGCCTGCGTGGCGTTCGCCGATCTCACGTGGATTGGGCGGCTTCGCCCTGCCGGCAGCCCTTGTCGCTCCGCCGGCTCGGTCCCTCAACCGCCGATCGTGATAACCCGCAGGGTGTCGTAGGTGAGGGCCGGCTTCTGCCCGTCTCGGGCTCGCCGTGCCCGACAAGCCCCTTGACCGCCCAGGGCGGCTCCAGCCACGGTGCCAGACTCCGACCTCTCGGCCCGACGGGGAATATTGCTCAGGCTCTGAGCCGGCGTTGAGGAGCGGCCCTGCAGGACCCGACTAGTTCTTGTTGCTGCCCTTGTGCCGGTACCGGCAGGAGGCCGTCCCGGCGAAGAGCCGGATCGGTGTCGCCCCGTCGGCGGGTCCGGTGACAGTCACCTGAAGCGGAACCAGAACTTCAATGCGCTTGCCGTAGACATTCGAGTCGAGATCGAGGGCCTCAGCGAGGTCCTGGCTGCTCACACCAAAGCGCAAGACGCCCTTCGTCGGGTACCAACGCGCAAGCAGTCCATCCGCATTGCCGCGGCCACTGGAGCTCACAATGCCCGTGCGCTCGATGCTTCCCAACTCGACCTTCAGCTCGTAGCCTTCGAGGTCATCCTTGCGCAGCACGGTCTCGTTCGCCGGGATCTCCTCATCGGCCCTGTCGACATCGAGTTGGAGCACGATGCGGCTGTTTCCGGAATCGCCGAAGCGTATCTTCAAGCGGCAGTGGCTCTCGCTGTCGGCCTGGGCTTCCCCATCGCGGCTCACGTCGTGGGGCACCCGCACCTGGGTTTGGGATCGGCTGACGTTCCCTTCATCGTCGCGGCAGCGGACGCGGACGGTGTAGACGCGTCCATCGCCAGGGCTTGCGCGCTCCGCGCGAAGGAGCACACTCAGAGCTCCATTGATCGCGGAGTCGGGCGAGGTGTGCCCATCTCCCTGACCGTCCTCCGCCTCATCGCTGTCGATACCAACGACTTCACACTCTGGAGCAG
>SXIK01000190.1 GCA_005772855.1 Planctomycetia bacterium
GAGGGCACGGGCTGGCTTGAAAAAATTGTCGGGCGCATTCGCGATGGCCACGGGCGCATGGAGGACCTTGACCTCCTCCTGCAGATCTGCGACATGATGGTGGGAAAGACCATCTGTGTACTCGCAGATGCAGCCGCTTTCCCTTGCGAGAGCATTGTGAAGAAATTCCGACCCGAGTTCGAGGAGCGCGTCAGGACGGGCTCGGGCTTCGCTCGCCGCGTCTTTTCGACCCAGGGAGGTCCCCTGGTCCAGGTCGGGGCCATCTCGGCGCACAATCAGGATAAACGCGAGGAGTTGACCCATCATGGCTGAGATCTCCGTGAAGGGGGCAGTGTCAAAACCCAATGTCGCTTCCCCGCACGCCGCCCCCCAGTCGCCGACTCCGCCGGTTGCCTACGGCGAGCCCACAGTGCCGAGGAAGGCGTCCGAGAACGCCGAACTGGTAAAGTTCAAGCTCAACGGCAAGGAGCTCGAGGTGCCTGCCGGAACAAACTTGATCGAGGCTGCCCGCCAGCAGGGCGTCAACATCCCTTATTATTGTTACCATCCAGGGCTCACACCGGCCGGCAACTGCCGCATGTGCCTCGTCGAAACCGCGAACGCAAAGAAGCCGATCACGGCCTGCACGACGCCCATTACTAGGGGCCTCGAGATCACGACCGACTCCGAGAGCCTGAAAACTGCGCGGGCTGGAGTGCTCGAGCTCATGCTCGTCAACCACCCGCTCGATTGCCCGATCTGCGACAAGTCGGGCGAGTGCATGCTCCAGGACCACACGTTCGCGCATGGAAAAGATCGTTCGCGCATGGTCGAGCCCAAGGAGATCAAGCACACCAAGGACGTCGGTAATGACATATTCATCTGGGGCAACCGCTGCATTGTTTGCACCCGCTGCGTGCGCTTCTGCGACGAGATCTCGGGGACGGGTGAGCTGTGTGTCGTCGAGCGAGGTGACCACTCGGTGGTCGACGTCTTCCCGGAGTACCCGCTCCACAACGCGCTCTCCGGCAACGTCGTGGACATCTGTCCCGTGGGCGCCCTGATTTCAAAGGACTTTCTTTACCAGGCGCGGGTCTGGTTCCAGAAGAAGACCGACTCGATCTGCACCGGGTGCTCCCGAGGCTGCAACATCGAGATCCAGACGAAGGACAACCAGATCAAGCGCCTTGTGCCCCGCCACAACCGGGACGTCAACGACTACTGGATGTGCGATTACGGTCGATACGACCACTCCCACGTGCTGGGGGAAGCTCGCTCGCTTCGCTACCGCTTCGCGGGCCTGACGCGAGAGACCGTACGTTCCACCGAAGCGGGCAAGGCTCTTGCGCAGGCACTCCAGGCCGTGGCGCAGTCGAGGGGGCCAGGTGCCGTGGGCATTCTTGGCAGCGCCTTCCACACGAATGAGGAAGCCTACCTGCTGAGGAAACTGGCGGAGGCCCTCCAGGTTCCGGCGTCCAACGTCGGAGCGCTCGCACGAGGCGCCGGCAAGGAGCAAGTGTTCAAGTCCGGCTTTCGGATCTCGGCCGACAAGAATCCCAATCGCAAGGGAGTTGAAAAAATCCTCGGCGCGGACGCCTTTGGAAACGCCGCAGGCATCCTCGATCGGGTCAGATCCGGGGGCCTGAAAGCACTTCTCGTTGTGAGCGACCGGCCCCATGTGATCCTGGGACAGGGTCCCGGCGAGGATGGTCTTGTGGAGGCACTGGCCTCGCTCGAGGCGCTCGTCGTCCTTGAGCTGGAGTCGGGCGCGAAGTTTCCACAACAGACGGTTCTGCTTCCCTCGACCGCCTTCTCTGAAAAGGACGGTTCGATGGTCAATGATGCGGGAAGGACGCAACGCCTGCGGCCCGCGACCGAGCGACCCCGGGCAATCCTCGGCGAAATCGAGATCCTCCAGGAAGCGCTGAGGAGCCTCGGGAAGTGGGATCGAACACTGCCGGCGGCAAGCATCTTCAAGGACCTGGCCCCACTGCTTGGCCTCCCGGGAGTGACTTACCACGAGGTTGGAAAACTGGGCCTCCCTGCGGGAGGGAATGCATGACTTGGAGCCCGATCCTCCTCGACGTGATTCGCGCCGTGCTGATCTTCGCTGCCGTCATGACCCTCGTGCCGTTCCTCGTCCTGGCGGAACGGCGGATCTCGGCCTGGATTCAGAATCGAGTTGGCCCCAACCGAGTGGGCCCCATGGGCACGCTCCAGCCGCTCGCCGACGTGATCAAGCTCGTCTTCAAGGAGGAGATCGTGCCGGCGAGGGCGGATCGGGTGCTTTATTCGCTCGGCCCATTGCTTTCCTTTGCCCCTGCGGCCATCGCGTTCGCGGCAATACCGGTCGGACGCGGCCTCCAGGTCGTCGACATGTCCGTGGGAGTCCTCTTCGTCATCACCGCGACGTCGCTTGCGGTCTACGGGATCAGCTTCGGCGGTTGGGCCTCGAACAACAAGTTTTCGCTGCTTGGCGGCCTTCGCTCCTCGGCGCAGATCATCAGCTACGAGATCGCCATGGGCCTCGCGCTGATCAGCGTGATCATGACCACAGGCTCGGTGAGCTTGAGCCAGATCAGCGAGGGGCAGACGAGCTTTCTCTGCTGGAACATCTTCCGGCAGCCGATCGCGTTCGTGATCTTCTTCACAGCGGCATTCGCAGAGAACAACCGACTCCCCTTCGACCTCCCCGAGTGTGAGTCGGAGCTTGTCGGCGGCTACCACACGGAATATTCGGGCATGAAGTTTGGGATGTACTTCCTGGCGGAGTACGTTGCCATGATCGTCATGAGCGCCATGGTGGTGACGCTCTTCCTCGGCGCATGGAGCCCGGGCTTCGCGCTTCCCGAGGGCCTGTTGGGGACCGTGATCTCGGTCGGAGTTTTTTCGTTCAAGCTATTCGCCGTCCTCTTTTTCTACATCTGGGTCCGATGGACGCTGCCAAGATTCCGGTATGACCAGCTCATGCATCTGGGCTGGAAATCCCTTGTGCCGCTCGCCATGGCCAACATCGTGGTCACGGGAATCGTGGTGACCATCTGGGACGCAGTCCAATGAGCCAGGCAACCGAGGAGAGCACTCCAGCCATGAACACGCAGGCGTCGGCCAGGATCGGAAAGTCAAAGTGGCTCTTCCGGCTCTATCTACCCGCCGTCTTCAAGGGCCTCTTCAACACGTTCCTTCACCTGGTGAAGGCGAAGGGCCACAAGACCTTCACGATTCAGTACCCCGAAGTGGCACGCCCCGTGCGAAAGGGATACCGGGGCGAACACCGCCTCAAGAAGGACGCCCTCGGCCGCGAAAAGTGCGTGGCTTGCTTCATGTGCCAGACCGTCTGCCCGTCCAATTGCATCCGGATCGTTGCCGAGGAGGCGCCCTGGCCCGACAGAGACAAGCGCCCAAAGATCTTTGAGATCGACATGCTCCGCTGTATCTACTGCGGCATGTGTGAGGAGGCTTGCCCCTGCGATGCCATAGAGCTCACGGAGAAGTTCAACGTGGTGAGCACGACCCGCACGGAAAAGATTTACAACAAGGAAAAACTCCTCTCGAACTGACGCCGCCTTGATTGTCGGCAGCCAGGAGGATCTAGAATAATGGATGCGTTCGTTTTTTACATATCGGGAGTCCTTTCAGTGGTCGCAGCAGCGCTGGTGGTCACCCGGAAGAATCCCGTCCACGGCACCATCTACCTCGTGCTTTTTTTCCTCCTGGTCTCCCTCGACTACTTGATCCTCAGAGCTCCATTCCTTGCCATCATCCAGGTGCTCGTCTACGCAGGAGCGATCCTGGTGCTCTTTCTCTTCGTGATCATGCTCCTCAATTTGAGCGAGGAGGAGCTACGGGAAAGCACCTCCACAACACGAAAGGGATTTGCAGGAATTCTCTCGGCCGGACTCTTTGGACTCCTGTCGTGGGGGATCTTGCGATCCCCCACCGTTCGGAACATGGGCGACCTCGCGGCCCCGGTCACCTCCCCCACTCTCGCAAAAGCCGGGGAAACAGAGGCGATCGGCCAGGCGCTTTTCACTACACACGCCCTGGCTTTTGAGTTCTCGTCCATCTTGATCCTTGTCGCCATCCTCGGCGCGATTTACCTCACCAAGAAACGCAAGCAGACGAGCTCAGCCCCGTCACAGACCTCGCTCACGGGCCTCGAGAGCCAGGAAGAAGCGGGCCAGAAGCATGCCCCGGCAGACGGAGCGAGGCTTGAAAAGAGGCTCGCATGACTCTCAGCCTTTCCTTTTGTCTTCACCTTTCCGCGGCGATCTTCTCGATCGGCGTCTACGGAGTGCTGACACGCTCCAACCTGATCGTGATCCTGATGTCGCTCGAGATCATGCTCAACGCCGTCAACCTGTCCCTGGTCGCCTTCGGCCGCGCCTTCCTCACCGACTTGACCAGGGACCCCAGCGGACCTCAGGTCTTCGTGATCATGGTGCTCGCCGTGGCCGCCGCCGAGGCCGCCGTGGGACTCTCGATCCTGCTGGCCGTGTACCGCAAGTGGCGGACGACAAACGCAGGTGAAATCGATCTCTTGAAGGGATAGCCACCGGTGGAAAGCGCACTCATTCTGATCCCTATCCTGCCCTTCCTGGGCTTTCTCATCAACGGCCTCCTCGGGCACAAGATGCCGAGACGCGCCGTGTCGTTCTTCGCCTGTGCCGGCCCGGCGGCAGCGGCAATCCTCTCACTTCTGGCCTTCCAGCAAGTGGCCGGCGGGGAGGGCAAGGCGATCGTGCAGTCGCTCGGGGACTGGATCCGCGCGGGCAGTCTGCATGTGCCCTTCGGCCTGAAGGTCGACCATCTCTCGGGCGTGATGCTCCTGGTCATCACGGGCGTGGGCACATTGATTCATGTCTACTCCCTGGGCTACATGAGGGACGACCCTGGATACCCCAGGTTCTTCGCGTACCTGAACCTCTTCATGGCTGCCATGCTCGTACTGGTTCTGGCCAACAACATCGTCCTCCTGTTCCTCGGCTGGGAGGGCGTGGGGCTATGCTCCTACCTGTTGATCGGGTTTTGGTACAAGGACCTCTCGAACGCCCGGGCCGGCATGAAAGCCTTCGTTGTCAATCGCGTGGGCGACTTCGGTTTTGTACTCGGTGTGTTTCTCATCTTCGTCACGTTCGGCACCTTTGAGTTCGACGCCCTGAACGCCGGGGCTGCGGCGAAGGTGACCGTGAGTGACTCCTCGACCTTGTGGTGGATCGGCATCCTTCTCTTCGTCGGTGCGACGGGGAAGAGCGCCCAGATCCCGCTCTACGTCTGGCTCCCCGATGCCATGGCCGGGCCAACGCCGGTGAGCGCGTTGATCCACGCCGCAACCATGGTGACTTCAGGCATCTACCTGCTCGCTCGCTTGAGCGGTCTCTTCGTGGCCTCGGGAGTTCTCCCGATCGTGGCAACGATCGGCGCCCTGACGGCACTCCTCGGCGCCTTGATCGCTCTCACGCAGACGGACATCAAGAAGGTCCTGGCCTACTCGACCGTCTCGCAACTCGGGTACATGTTTCTTGGAGCTGGGGTCGGAGCGTTCGGCGTGGCGGTGTTTCATCTGGTCACCCACGCCTTCTTCAAGGCCCTCCTCTTCCTCGCAGCCGGGGCGGTAATTCACTCGCTTCACCACGAGCAGGACATGCGAAAGATGGGAGGGCTGCTCAGGAAGCTGCCGATAACGGCTACAGTCTTTCTTGTGGGGGCGCTGGCTCTCTCGGGCTTCCCCCTCACGGCAGGGTTCTTCTCCAAGGACGAGATCCTTCACGAGACTCTTCATGGAGGACACGCCCTCCTTTACGCCGTCGGGTTTGTGACGGCGATCTTGACGGCCTTCTACACCTTCCGGCAGTTCTGCATGGTCTTCCTCGGCGAGTACCGGGGAAGTGCGCACGAGGGGCACGGTCATCACGACACTCGGGGCGCCTTGGTTCATCACGCAGACAGCAGCGAGATTCGCGAGTCGCCCTGGGTCATGCTGGGGCCACTCGTGATTCTGGGCTTGCTATCGCTTGGCGGCGGCTTCCTCGACGTGCCCGGGTTTCTCCTGGGTGCTGCCCACGAGACCCAGGCAGCCGGAGTCGGCACCGAGGCACACGGCCCCGACACGGGCAAACTCACCGGCTGGATCCTGGGCGGCAGCGCAGCCATCGTGGGTATCCTTGCTGCATTCACGGCGTTTCAATGGTCGCCGGGCCTCGTGACCCGGCTACAGGGGACGACCCCGGGCAAAATCTTCGCACGACTTTCTTACAACAAGTTCTACGTCGATGAAGCCTACGACCTCCTGTTGGTGAGGCCTTTCAGCGCGGTGTCGCTCATCCTTTTTTACTTGATTGATCGAGCGCTCATCGACTGCGTGCTCGTCGGTGGCACGGGGTTCTTCGTGCGTCTCACGGGCTCCGCCCTTCGACGCATCCAGACAGGGCGCATTCCAACTTACACAGTGCTCCTCGTGGCTGGAGTCGTGGGCCTTTTGACCATTTTCCTGTGGGCTGCCGGATAGCTCGAAAGTTCCATCCATGATCAGCATCATCACGTTCCTCCCCGTGGCGACAGTGCTCGCACTCCTCCTCGTCTCCCGGGGAAGCGAGCGCGCTGTACGCTTCATCGCCCTCTTCGGATCCCTCGCCACCCTTGGTTTCGCTCTCGCCCTCCTCTTCTCGTTCAGCCCCGAGACTCGTGGCTTCCAGCCGCAGCTCACGGAGCAGTGGAGGTGGATCCAATCACTCGGTGTCAGCTACAAGGTCGGGCTTGACGGAATCAGCCTTTTCCTCGTCGTTCTCGCCGCGCTCCTGACACCCATCGCAATCCTCAGTTCATGGACCTCAGTTCAAAAACGTATCCTCGAGTTTCACATTGCGATTCTTCTTCTCGAGACCGGAATGATCGGGGTTTTCGTGGCCATGGACCTCGTGCTCTTTTACGTCTTCTGGGAAGTCATGCTCATCCCCATGTATCTCCTGATCGGGATCTGGGGTAGCGGGAACAGAATCTACGCCGCAGTAAAGTTCTTCCTCTACACGGTGGCGGGCAGCCTGCTCATGTTTCTCGCCATCCTCTACCTCCACGGACACGTCGCGAGACACCTTGCCCCGCTGCCAGCGACGTTCGACCTGGAGGTGATTTACACGGTGCTGAAGGCGCACCCCCTCGGCTCCGGCGAGCAATTGGCACTCTTTCTTGCCTTCGCGGCCAGCTTTGCGGTGAAGGTGCCACTCTTTCCTTTCCACACATGGCTCCCGGACGCCCACACAGAGGCGCCGACTGCGGGCAGCGTGATCCTCGCCGGCGTCCTGCTCAAGATGGGCACCTATGGATTCCTTCGCTTCGCGATCCCGTTCTTCCCGCTGGCGAGCCTGGAAGCCGCGCCCTGGATCTGCGCCCTGGCGATAGTCGGAATTATTTTCGGGGCGTGCATGTGCCTCGTGCAGGAGGACATGAAACGGCTCGTGGCCTACTCCAGCGTCTCGCACCTCGGGTTCGTCATGCTTGGAATTTTCGCCTTCAACCTGCGGGGGATCTCCGGTGGCGTTGTCCAGATGATCAACCACGGAATTTCGACGGGCGCGCTCTTCTTGCTCATCGGGGCGATGTACGAGCGCAGGCACACCCGGATGATCGTTGAATATGGCGGCGTGGCGGCGCTTGCACCCAGGTTCGCTGTCATCTTTTTCATCACAACATTCTCCTCGATCGGGCTCCCGTTCCTGAACGGATTCGTGGGTGAGTTCTTGATTCTGCAAGGCGCCTTCGAGGCCAATCGAACCCAGGCCGTGCTCGCAACGAGCGGCGTTGTGTTGGGCGCCGTCTACATGCTCGTCCTCTGTCGGCGGCTCCTCCTCGGCCCGATGTCCAACCCCGAGAACGATCACCTGACGGACCTGAACCGACGAGAGCTCGGGTTCCTGATCCCACTGGTCCTTCTGATGGTGGCCCTCGGAATTTTCTCCCCCTGGCTCACGGACCGCGTGACCCCTTCGGTTGAGCACTGGCTTGATCGATGGGCGCAGGTCTCGAGCTCACGATAAACTCATGCAAAACCTCCCTGCGATCCTCCTGGAGAGTTCACCCGTCAGCCTGAACCCCGTTACAAGCACAGACCTCCTGGCGATCCTCCCGGTCTTGATCCTTCTCGGGACGGGTGCCGTGGTGCTCGTGATGGACCTCTTTCAAAGCGTCCCGGCGGGTGAAGGCGAAACGCGCAAGCCCGTCCTCCACTTCCTCTCGATTCTGGGCGCCGTGATCGCCGGAGCGCAGATCTGTGGCGCGCTCGCCGCCCCGGATACTGGCGCGACGAGTTTCTTCCGCGACGCACTGCGCATCGACAAGTTCTCGCTCGCCATGTCGCTCCTGATCGTGCTCGGTGCCGCCTTTTCACTCCTCGGGGCCGCCGACACGCTCCGGCGACGAGGCCTCGAGCACGGCGAGTTCCACGCACTGATTCTATTCAGTGCTGCATCCATGATCCTCTTCACGCAGTCGGCAAGCCTCATCATGGCCTTCCTCAGCCTCGAGACGCTATCGATGTCGGTCTACGTGCTCACCGCCTACACACGAGAGGAGAAACGATCCAATGAAGGAGCCCTCAAGTACTTCATCCTGGGCAGCCTATCGACGGGGTTTCTCCTCCTCGGCCTCGTCTTCATTTACGGCGCCACCCGAAGCACCAACCTCGTTGAGATCGAAGCCGCGTTACGAGGCGGAGGAGCAAACCTCGACTCCCCGCTCCTCCTCTGTGGCCTGGCGCTGACCTTGATCGGGCTCTCCTTCAAGATCGGGGCCTTCCCTTTTCACTCGTGGCTGCCCGATGCCTACGAGGGCGCACTGAGTATCGTGACGGGCTTCATGGCGGTGACGGTCAAGGTCGCCAGTTTCGCCGTTCTCCTCAGGCTGGCGCTCTTGTTCGGCTCCACGCCATCGGCGGGAACAATCGGCGCAGAGCTCCACGCGAGTCTGACGGCAGCCCTCTCGACACTCGCCGTGCTCACGATGGTGTTTGGCAATGTCGTCGCGTTGGTGCAGCGGAGCCTGAAGCGCATGCTCGCTTACTCCGCGATAGCCCACACGGGTTACCTGCTCGTCGGCGTGATTACGGCCATGGAAGCCAAGCGTTCTGGCCTCGCCGCGGGCACCGGCGCGGGACAAGCCGTCCTCTTTTACCTCTTCCCCTACGCTCTCATGACGCTCGGCGCTTTTACCTGCATGTCGTACCTGGGCCGCGGGACTGAAGACTGCGAGTCGCTCGAGTCCTACCGGGGCCTTGGGCGACAGCAGCCGGTGCTCGCCCTGGGGATTCTGCTCCTCATGATCTCCTTTGCCGGCATTCCACCGACGGCTGGCTTCTGGGGCAAGCTCCTCATATTCCGTCAAGCCATCGACACCGGGCACTGGGGCCTCGCGCTCACGGGTATCGTGACCTCGGTTGTGTCCGTCTACTACTACCTTTCGGTGGTCGTCAACATGTACATGCAGCCCGGGGGCGAGAATGAACCTCTCAGCACGGAGCCCCGCACCTGTGGTAAGCTGGCCATCCTGCTCACCGTCGGTGCAGTGGCGATCGTGGGACTACTCCCCGACACATTTTTCCGTCTCTCCATGGCGTACTCTCTCAGGTGACGTCAAGAACAGGACGCCTCGGTATAATCTCCGCCATGGCCCTTCACCTCACGAACACGCTCGGTGGGAAGAGAGAGCTCTTCCAGCCTCTCGATTCCGGTCACGTCCGCATGTACCACTGCGGCCCCACGGTCAAGGAGCACATGAACGTCGCCAAGTTCCGCTCCTATCTGCTCGCTGACGTGCTCCGGCGGTGGTTTGAGTTCACGGGGTATGAGGTCCTGCAGGTGATGAACATCACCGACGTCGGCCACTTGAACGCGTTCGAGGAGGATGCCGTCGAGATCGCCGCGGGGCGCACCGGGCTCTCGGCCGCCGAGTTGGTCGAGAAGGAGGAAAAGATCTTCCACGAAGACCGCAGGGCTCTACACATTCGCGACGCAAGCCGCTACCCGAGAGCCCGGGAGCACATCGACGAGATGGTAACCGTCATCGCCGGCCTCGAGAAGCAGGGCTGCACCTACGAGTCAGGCGGAAACCTGTACTTCGATATCAGCAAGAGCCCGCAGTTCGGCCGACTGGCAGCGAAGAGCCTCGCAGAGCTTCAGAAAATTGCCCCGGCAGAAGGCGGCCGGATCTCGCAGGCGAAGAAGCGGAATCCCCTCGACATCGACCTCTGGCGCACGGACGTTGCGCACCAGATCCACTGGCCAAGCCCGTGGGGGCGGGGCTTTCCGGGCTGGCATGTCGAGTGCGTCGCCATGAGCCGCAAGTACCTCCAGAGCTCCTTCGACATCCACACGGGCACTTGCGAGAACGTCTTTCCCCACCACGAATGTGAGATTGCACAGTCGGAGGCCCTGAGCGGTAAGCCCCTGGCACGCTACTGGCTTCACACGGGACCGGTCACTGTCGATGGGCAGCCCCTCAGTCGAGACAACCGCAACATGGTGACCGTTCGGCAGATGAGGGACGCGGGCTTTCGAGGCTCCGTGATCCGCGTGGCGCTTCTTTCGGAGCACTACAGGCAGCCGCTCGACTTCGGTGAGGCCTGCATGGACAGGGCCCGCCCGAAGGTCAACGCGATCCTCGGTTTCCGGGAGTATCTGCTCTCGGCGGCCGGTCAGTGGCCCGCGGGTGCTGCAACTCGTCGCCCCGAGCCCGCCGCCTGGATCCAGGAAACCGATGCCCAGGTCCGCTCTGCGATGGATGACGACCTCGACTATTCAAGGGCCCTCGACGCTGTCGCAAGCCGCACACAAAGCCTTGAACCCGAGCATGTGGGAGATGCCCGCGCCGCGCTGGAAGCCCTGGAGCGGTGGGATCGGGTGCTGGGAATCGTGGCCTGAGATCGCAAGAATTGGTCATCTGCCCGGAAGGCCGCCGCGCCGCTATCCCACCGTCACCTTGATGTGCTGCTTCTTGCCCGCGCTGAGGAGGATCGCCCCGTCCCTGAGGTCGTCGGGCGTGAGCACGCGGTCCTCGGAGATCTTCTCGCTGTTCACGTAGAGGCCGCCCCCGCGGGCCATGCGCTTGGCTGCGCTCTTCGATTCACAGAGGCCACAAGAGGCGAAGAGCTGAACAGCGACGAGGCCCCCGGCGAGCTCTGTGGGGCCAATCGAAAACCGCGGCATCGAGGCGTCGTCACCTCCGACTCCTCCCCCTGCCCCGAAGAGTGCCTTCGCGGCTTCCTCGGCCCCCACGGCCGCCTCCTTGCCGTGCGTCAACGCCGTCGCCTCAAACGCGAGCCTCGACTTCGCGCGGCGAATTTCAGCCCCACGGAAGGCTTCGAGCTCCCGGATCTCATCGATCGGGAGGACCGTGAACATACGCAGGAAACGCCCAACGTCGCGGTCGTCGACATTGACCCAGTACTGGTAGTAGGCATAGGGACTCGTGAGGGATTGATCGAGCCAGACGGCTCCCTTCTCCGTCTTCCCCATCTTCTTCCCATCGGACGTCGTGACCAGCGGCGTGGTGATTCCATGGGCCCTGTTCCCCGTCCTGCGGCGGATGAGGTCCGTACCCGCCACGATGTTTCCCCACTGATCACTGCCCCCGAGCTGAAGCTCGCAGCCGTAACGCTCGAACAACACGAGGAAATCGTAGGCCTGGAGGATTGAGTAGTTGAATTCCAGGAACGAGAGCCCCGCCTCTGACTCCAGCCTCAGCTTCACGCTCTCCGCAGCAAGCATCCGGTTCACGCTGAAGTGACGCCCGACATCGCGCAGAAACTCGATGTAATTCAGCGGGTCCAGCCAGTCGGCGTTGTTGAGCAGGAAGCCACGCCGGGCCTCGGCGCTGCTCGGGACAGCGTTCGAAAGATGAGCGCCGAGGCTGGGCGCCGGGCCCAGCTCGAGGTAACGGGAAAGCTGCCGCCTCTGGGCTTCAAGATTGGCCTCGATCACGTCCCGGGTGAGGACTTTTCTCAGCTCGCTCTTGCCACTCGGGTCCCCCACCTTGCCAGTTCCGCCTCCCAGAATCACGATCGGACGATGCCCTGAACGCTGCAGGTGAAGGAGCGTCATGATCGAGACCAGGTTTCCAACGTGAAAACTCGCGGCGGTGGGGTCGAACCCCGCGTAGCCGGTCACGCACTTCGAGGCGAGAAGCTTCTCAAGTGGTTTGTCCTCTGCCTCGTCGTCGGTTGTCTGATGGAGGAATCCCCGCTCTCGCAGGGTCTGAAGGAGATCGCTCACGGGGCTCTTTTCCACTCGTTCAGGGCAGCCTGGACAGCATCTCTCGCCAACACGGCCGCATGGAGCTTGTCGGTCCCAAGACCGCCCAATGCATTGACAATAACTTCTTGCGTCACTTGCCCCAGCTCCTCCAACGACCGGCCTCTTACTATCTCGGTGAGGAGAGATCCGGAGGCGATGGCAGCGGGACAGCCATAAACCTGAAAGCGCGAATCAACGACACGTCCCTTTTCCCTCCTCAGGTAGAGTTTGAGGAGGTCCCCACAGACAGGATTTTCGACCTGGACTTGTAGATCTGCCCCGGACAGTACACCGGCATTCCGTGGCCTGAGAAAGTGGTCATCAAGAGGGGACGCTGCCTCCATTCGGCACTCAGGGCCTGGAAGCGGTGCCGACAAGCCCATCAATCTTGGTCTTGTAGACGCTCTTCGCGTTGAGACCGACCAGCGTATCCACCTTGGCACCGCCCTTGAAGAAGAGAACGGTGGGCACGCTCGTGATTCCATACTTGCCTGCCACCTCCTGACTCTGATCAATGTCGACTTTTCCGACCTTGACCTTGCCAGAATACTCCTTGGCCAGATCGTCGATGATGGGCGTCAACTGGCGGCACGGGCCGCACCATGTGGCACTGAAGTCGACGACAACCGGCTTGTCTGATTGAATGACCTCGGCTTGAAAGTTGCCATCCGTGAACTCAAGGCTATGTCCCATGAAGATTCCTTCCGAATTCGTGAGCGGATTGCGTACTCGTGTCCATCTACGCTTTTTGCGCACTTGAAAGTCACGTATCTTACAACAAAATGGCCACTTCGCAATCGGGCCTGTGGACCGACCGAAAGAAACATCTCTCGAACTCAGTGACTCCAAGGATGACCATGAGGAAACTCGTATCGACTCCGTTCCTCGCCTTCGCCCTCGCGGCGACAACAGTCCCGGGCTCGGATCTCCAGGCCCAGCTGTTTCCGCGCCTCGGCACAAAGGCGAAGGTCGATCCGATGCCTCATGTCACCTGGACGGTGAGTGCGAGACCGGCCGACGTGTCGCAAGGCGGCCTGACGGAGGTCGTGGCAGCCTTCGAGACGGCTCCCGGCTGGCACCTCTACTCGCCGGACTTCAAGGGCACCGGTGTTCCCACAGGCCTGACCGTCGATTCACCCCACGTCAAGGCGGACGGCGCGCTCAAGTTTCCTACACCTGTCGAGAAAAAACTCCAGGACGAGATTCAACGCATTCTCGAGGGTAAGGGGGAAGTGCGCCTGCCCGTCAAGATCGCGGCCGGAGCGCCAATTGGCGATCTTGCCGTCACGGCGAAAGTGCGTTTCCAGACCTGCGACGCAACGAGCTGCGATTTCCCGTCGGACAAGGACTTCCTGCTCACGATCCGGGTAGTGCCAGCTCCGCCGCCGGCAGGGGCGCTCACCAGCGTCACGAAGACCCACGTCAAGTGGACGTTCGAGGCGCCGCGGCAGCTTGCGCCCGGCGGAAAGGGCGAACTGAAGCTGACCTTTGAGCTGGCAAAGGGCTGGCATCTTTACTCGCCTGACCACACGTCGAATCACGGGCTCGGCATCGCCACCAGGATCTCCATCGAGACTCCCGGAGTCGAGCCAAAGGACAAGCCGAGCTTTCCGAAACCTCACGAGGTGAACAATGAGAACACGCTGGGCGAGACCTTTCGGCTCCTCGAGGGCAAGGGTGAGATCCGCCAGCCGTTCACACTTTCGAAGGATGCGAAGGCGGGAGACCTTCCTCTCGGCGTGAAGGTCGACTTCATGACCTGCGACGCGCAGACCTGCGACCCGCCAGAAGTGGCCCGGGCAATGCTCATCGTGCGCGTGGCCGACGAGGCCGTGGGCGCACCGGGAGGAGCAGAAAAAAGAGGAGAAGGGAACGGAGCGGAAGAGGTGTCGCTCTGGGCCTGGATCCTCCTTGCAATCGGAGGGGGCCTCCTGGCGCTCATCATGCCTTGCACGTACCCCATGATTCCAATCACCATCAGCTTCTTCACGAAGCAGGCCGAGGCCCGCGGCGGCAAGGTGCTCGGACTCGCGATCGCTTACGGGGCCGGGATCGTGCTGGTCTTCAACGTGGTCGGCTGGGCCTTCGCAGGATCCATCAACAAGTTCGCCAACGATCCGTGGCTCAACCTCTGCTTTGGGCTCCTCTTCGTGGTTTTCGCGCTGAGCCTCTTCGGACTCTATGAGCTTCGCCTTCCGAGAGCCTTCAACCTCCTGGCATCGAGGGCCGCTGGAGCGGGTGGCTTTCTGGGCGTCTTCGTGCTGGGCACGACGCTGGTGATAACGTCTTTCACCTGCACGGCGCCCATCATGGGCTCGATTCTGACAGCAGCGGCTGCCGGCGGTGCTCTGGGGCGCGTCACCATCGGGATGACCGTGTTCGGGCTGACCATGGCCGCACCTTTCGTGGCACTCGCGCTCTTCCCGTCGAAGGCCCGAAGCTTGCCCAGAGCGGGCGAGTGGATGCACACCATCAAAGTTTTCCTGGGTTTCATTGAAATCGCGGCTGCATTCAAGTTCTTCTCCACCACAGACCTGGCCTGGCAACTCAAGATGTTGCCGAGAGAGCTGTTCCTTTCTGTGTGCGGCATGACGATCATCGCCGCGGCTCTCTATCTCTTTGGGGTTATCCGCATGAAGGAGGAAACCGCCGGGGGAATTTCCAGCCTGCGGCTGGTGTTGGCCCTGGTAGTTTGGCTCTTCGGCACTTACTTGCTCCTCGGTGCCCTGGGTTTCAAGCTCGACCGGATTACAGAGTCCCTGGGCCCTGACTATTCCGCCGAGCGCCTCGGAGCCGCCGCCGGGGCGAAGGGGGCACCAGGAGGGAGCCACGTCCCCAGGGCGAGCTGGTCCATTGTGGAAGATGACTACGAAGCAGGGCTCCGCAAGGCCAGGGAAGAGAAAAAGCTCGCCTTTGTGAACTTCACGGGCGTCACCTGAGTGAACTGCCGCTTGATGGAGGGCTCCATCTTCCCAACCCTGCGTGACGAGCTCGAGAAATCTTTCGTGGAGATCCGCCTTCACAACGACAAGCAAGGAGACGAGGCCCAGCGGAAGCGTTCGGAGCAAATTCAAGACCTCAAGCTGCGACTGACCCAGTCGCAGGCCAGTCCCATTTACCTGATCGTTGACCCTGAAAAGCCAGATGAAATTCTGGATCGCTACGATGGAGCCGACCTCGTCGGAAACCACTTCCGGGCGTTCATCCGCAAGTACGCCAGGAGGTAGCCGCCCTTCAGCCCGCTTGTGCGCGCAGGGCCGAGCCACTACACTTGGTCGCAACGCAAGTCAGGCTTCGGATCGGTCGCAGGGTAGCGCTCGTACGGAGCCCAAGGCGAGAATCATGGCGAAAAGACCAGAAACCTCGGCCCGGATTCGGATTTACGTTCTCAACCTTGCATGGATCGCTCTGCCTTGCGTGGCCGTCCCGACGCCAGGGGGTGCGGAATCAACCTTCAACGGGTCCCCCTCCGGCGATGACCTGCCTGAATCTTCAGGAGCTGTCCGGTGCCCGGACTGCAACCCGGAAGGCAAGATGCCTTGCCCCACCTGCGCAGGAAAAGGCGAACTAGCAAAGACCTGCAACCTCTGTCGAGGCACGGGCCGTAAGCCATGCCCCCTGTGCATAAAGGCCGACAGGACTGACGGCGCGCAAGCTCCGGGGCGACTCATTTGCGACTACTGTGGCGGCAGGGGCGCCATGGCCAGTAAGCCGTGCCCACGCTGCGCAGGTCTCCAAACGCTGCAATGCACCCACTGCGGGGGCAAGGGCTCTCTAACGTGCCGCAAGACCGTCCTCGACAAGATCTGCCCGGCCTGTCGCTTCGTCGGCAAGGTCCCCTGCACCACTTGCGATGGAACCATGATCGTCACGCCGGCTCTCATAGCCGCTCGGGGAGCGCTCGCAGCAAGGAAGCACGAACCCGCTTCCGTGGTGACGTCTACACACTCGAGCGCCCAGATGTCGGAGAAGAGTTCCGAGGGCGAGACGGAGGAAGCATCGGAGTCCTTCACGGAGCTTGAGGCGCGTTTCAACTCCGTAAAGGGCGCCCACGAGAAGCACCTCGATGTCTTCGCCGAGGATCCGCGGCCAAAGCTCGACCTCTCCAGCGGCGATGCCGCGAAGCTCTTGAAGCTCCTTCCCCGGGCCCCCAGAGGCGACGATTCAGCCTCTGGAAGGCTCGCCACATGGTCCGAGAGGGCGCTAAGGCTCCGATCGCGCTGGAGTGAGCTCAGAGCGCTTTTCGACGACGAGCACCAGGTTTTTTTGCAGCTTCAAAGACTCTTCAAGGAGCGAGAGGCTCGACTGAATGATGCGCCCCGAGGCCGCCGCGACGCAGTGGAGGTCGAGGTCCATCGTCAGATAGGTATCGTTCTGCGCACGGTGGAGAGGCGGTCCCTCAGGCTCTCCGACGAATCTCCTGACTGGCTCGGGCGCGAGCTTGCTGACCTCGAGAGAGACTGGCCAAAGATCAAGTTGGATGGTGACACGGCGGCCGAAGAGATTGCAAAGAACGAGAAAAAGGAGGCCGAGAGGGCCGCAGCCGCCAGGGCCGCAGAGCGAGTATCGCGAGAGAAGGAAGCAGCTGCACGAACAGAGGCCCTGCGCGCGAAAATGGCAAGTGCACGGCGCGGGGTGAAGTCCGCCGCGCTGCCGGGGCCTGCGGCTCAGGGGACCCCGGCACTGGTCTCGACGGAGGTCCAGTCCAGGACTCCGACGGCGCAGTACCCACCAAGCTCCAAACGAGGCGGCAAGACTCACTCCTCCCCGGGAGGGGCAGAGCCCTTCCACACAGGCTCTCTCTTCTGGGGTATTCTTGGCGCTGCCCTGGCCTCGCTTGCCTTCTGCCTCGTCAACCGTGCCCGTCGCACCGCTGCAAACGAAGAGGCTCCCGCGGCAGTTTCCTGATTGGCCGGCCCCACACACCCCCGCTCCTCAAGGCTACGACGGGTTCTGTCTACCCGCGCACCGGCGAAGTGCTCCGAAGGCGAAGGATTTCACGATCCATTGCATGCTGAATCCCGGGGTGCGACGTCGATGCGCGTAACGCTTCGAGGCTGCGGATAACGCCCGCATCGGGCCGTAACCCCTCCTGAGCGAGAACCCTGAGGGCGGAACGCCGCAGCGCCTGGAGCAGCTCCGCCTCCGTGAGTTGAGCCTCCTGGAGGTTCTCGGGTGAGGTCAACGGGGACTCAAGAAGCGGAAGGACTCTCTTGTAAGCATCCTCCAGCCTGCCTGCCACAGCGGACTTTCGTGCCTCTTGAGCCACCCTCGCATCCCTCGCATCACGCTCATCTATCTTTCGGAGGGCACTCAGAAGACGCTGGAGAACATCGGCGGGCACCCCATCCTCCCAGCCAGCGAGGATGTTCTCACGACGGTCGAGGAGAACCAGTGCCGGCAACTTCTTCACCCGCAGCTGCTTCATCAAGTCGAGGACCTCTTCCGAGGTAACGCGAACCCCTTCGAGGATGGGCGGGACACCCAGATTCTGCGGCAGCCGCACAACGCTCGCAGGCTCATCCTGGAGGCCTGCCGGTGGAAGGTAAACGAGGAAATGCCTTCGGTTCTCGACTGCGGCGCGCAAGCCATCGGCGTAACGGGTACGCCACACGAAGAGCTCGGTGGCCTGACGGTCCTTGGGGGTTCCCTGTGAAAGCAGCGTCGCCCCTGTCCAGGCAAGAATCCCGTAGACGGGTGCGACGCTGCGCATTCAGAAAAGCTCCAGGCCGACGACCTTATTTACCCGGGGCCTCGGCTGCCTTCTTTGAGAGCTTGATTCGGCCCTGGTTGTCGACCCCGAGGCACTTGACCGGGATGATATCGCCAATCTTGACGACATCACCCACCTTCTGCACAAAGCCGTTTCCGAGCTCGCTAACGTGCACAAGGCCCTCCTGGCCAGGCAAGACCTCGACAAAACAGCCAAAGTCCTTGATCGAGACCACGCGGCCCTGGTAGACCCTGCCGGACTTCACTTCCTCAGTCAGAGCCTCGATGCGGTGCTGCGCATCGGTGGCGCCGACAAGGCTCGTGCCCCAGATCTTCACCGTGCCGTCATCCTCGATCTCGATTTGAGAACCAGTTTCCTCCTGGATCTTCTTGATCATCTTGCCGCCCGGTCCGATCACGATGCCGCTCTTCTCGGGATCGATTCGAAGCTGGATGATCTTTGGGGCGTGCGGGGAGATCTCCTCGCGCGGCCGATCGAGCGCCTTGATCATCTCGCGAAGGATGTGGATACGGCCCTCTCGAGCTTGCTCCAGGGCCACGCGCAGAACGTTCTCGCTGACCCCAGTGACCTTGATGTCCATCTGAAGTGCTGTGATTCCACGCTGTGTGCCGGCCACCTCGAAGTCCATGTCGCCGTTGTGGTCCTCGCTGCC
>SXIK01000191.1 GCA_005772855.1 Planctomycetia bacterium
CGCGCTCGAGACGGCAACTGATGGCATCACCGTCAACGCCATCTGCCCGGGATGGACACAGACGCCACTGCTCGAACCTCAAATCGCCGCTCGTGCAGCCCAAAAGGGCTTGAATCGTGAAGCCGCGATCCAGGATCTGGTGGGAGAAAAACAGCCCAATCGGAGCTTGATTCCACCGGCGTGGATCGGCGAAACGGTGGCTTTCCTGTGCAGCGACCCGGCAGCCGCCATCACTGGCGCGTCCATCACCGTCGATGGCGGGTGGACGGCGCATTAGCGCACGCGCCTCGCTGGCTTCAAGGAGTTCCGCGAGCACCCGGGCGGCCAGCTCACGGTGACGCTCCTGCGGGACTATGTCATGGCTTCGAGATGCATCCGATGGACCTTGAGATCGTGGCGAAATCAATTGCGGAGCTCGAGCTTCGACACCGGGGAGCCCTGTTACACGGATCGATGGGATCAGGACCCTCAGGCTGTGACCACCGTACCGACCTTCCACTTGCGCAAGATGGCTAACAATTCAGCGGACTTGAGCGGCTTCGAGACATAGTCGTCCATGCCTGCCTGGAGACACGCCTCCCTGTCACCCCGCAGGGCGTTGGCTGTCTGCGCGATGATGACCGTATGCCGTCCGTCCCCTTCGGCCTTGCGGATCTCTCTCGTTGCCTGAAACCCGTCGAGCACTGGCATCTGGCAATCCATCAGAATCGCGTCGTAAGGCACGCCCAACACAGCCTGAAGCGCCTCTTGACCATTGGCGACAACGTCGGCCTTCAAGCCCAGACGCTCGAGCATTTTCACTACGACTTTCTGATTCACGATGTTGTCCTCGGCCACGAGGATGCGCCCACGCCGAATCGGAATCACCCCGCCGTGAGCACTGGGAACAGTTTCGAGCAGAGTACCGGGGGGTCGTTGGGCATTGGAGGACAAGAGCCTGACAATGCAACGCCTCAGATGCGCTCGCCGGAGGGGCTTCGTCAGGGAGAAGACGACATTGTCGGCGAGGTCCTTGGGGACGCCACATGGATCTCCCATCGAGCTCGCGAGCACGATGGGAATGGGCGGGATGCTCAAGTCTTCCTTCAGGGAACGAGCCAAATCGAGCCCGTCTCGATCGGGCATCTGAAAATCAGTGATGATGAGGTCAAAGGGCATCGTGCGCTTCTTGAGCACCTGGAGTGCGCTGTCGACACTTTCAGCTTGCTCGACCTGGATCCCCCAGCTCTCCAGGTAGTGCTCGAGTATTGTGCGGTTCGTCGCGTTGTCATCAACGACGAGCACGGACTTCCCCTTGATGTCCGCCAGGATCTCGGGCGCGATGCTCCCCGGCGTCTCCTTTTGCGACCTCTTCTTGAACACGACCGTGAACCAAAACGTGCTGCCCTTCCCGGGCTCACTCTGCACGCCGACCTGTCCGCCCATTCGTTCGGCAAGTTTCTTTGAGATCGCCAGTCCGAGGCCTGTGCCCCCGTACTTGCGAGTGGTCGAGCCGTCCGCCTGGGTGAACGGCTGAAAGAGGCGGCCCAGAGCTTCCTGGGAGATCCCGATGCCCGTGTCTTGAACCTCCGTGCGAATCATCACATCGGTCTCACCATCTCCGATGGCACCAACACGGACCGCAACCTCGCCCGCGGTCGTAAACTTGATCGCGTTGTTCACAAAGTTGCACAGAATCTGACGAAATCGACCAGGGTCGCCTCGCAGCAAGTAGGGCGTGTTGCTATCAATGCGACAGGAAAGCTCAATCCTCTTGCCCCGGGCCGCGGCAGCGAACATTTCCGCCGCTTCCTCCACGGTGCTCCTCAGGTCGAACTCCAGCGTCTCAAGCTCGAGCTTGCCGGCCTCGATCTTCGAGAAATCGAGAATGTCATTGACGATCGTGAGCAGCGCTTCGCCGGAGGACCGAACCGCTTCCGTGAAATCCCGCTGCTCCGGTGCCAACTTCGTGTCCAGCAAGAGCCCTGTCATCCCGATCACCCCGTTCATGAGCGTACGAATCTCGTGACTCATGGTGGCCATGAACTCCGACTTTGCCCTGCCGGCATCTTGCGCTTCCTTCAGGGCACGCTCCCTGCCACCGACAAGAAGCAAGGTGCAAACAAAAAGCAGGCCGCTGACAAGAAAGCCTCCCCACAGG
This sequence comes from Planctomycetia bacterium, assembly GCA_005772855.1. Lineage (GTDB taxonomy): Bacteria > Planctomycetota > UBA8108 > UBA8108 > SXIK01 > SXIK01. Next base: position 2,141 of record SXIK01000191.1, read on the forward strand.
AGGTAGGACGTGAAGGGACCTCCGAGGCTCCGGCGATAGGCCACGCATGGGCTGGCGCAGATCCGCCAGCTACGATTCGCGAGGTAAACCATGCCATTGCTCCGAAGCGCCGAGGCCTCCGCGGGAGTCGTGCCCTCGGGCGCGTAGAGCCTGCGCTCCGCGCCACCATCCATCTCTTCCGCAATCTCGATCACGCGCAACTGTGAGTTGGTCGTGGCGAGAGACCTCGCGAGGATCGCTGGCACGTCGACCGTATTCACCACAAAGCCCATCAAAGCTTTCCGACGCTGTTCGATGGTTTCCGTGGGGCGTTGATTCTCATAGATCGGCAGTATCAGGTCTATCTTGGGCCTTGAGCCTCGCGCTCCCACCTGTGCAAGGGCACTTTGAACCACAACTGGCTCCCCCGAATCCCTTGCCCGCTCCAGCTCCGCGAGCAAGTCAGGAGCGGCGCCGCTGTCAAGGCCCAGCGCGTTGCCGTTTAGCTCCAGCGGTTCGGAGTACTCCAGAACAAAATACTCCTCTCGAGAACCTTCGGGTCGAATCGAGAAGTCAGGGTAGCCCTCGGGTGTCACTCGCGTGTCTCTTCGAACCGACGCCACGTAGGCGACCTTGTCTGCCTCGAAAACGCGACGAACGAAGCTCATGCTCAAGACGCCGGGGTATCGCTCCTCGAGTTTCAGCGACCGGGCAAAGGCCCTCCATTCGTCCCTCTCGACCGACTCGGAGGCGGCAAAGAGCCCCCGAGCGGCACGCAAGCCGTCCATGTAGCCGTCGATCGAGCGCTGCAAGTCCTGCCGAAGGTGTCTGGCTTCGGCTTCAAGCCACGCGCTCCTGGCATCATCGGCCCAGCCCGACTCAGCTCGCCAGACAATGATGGTAGCTGTCAGCGCGACAACGGAAATGCCCCAGGCCAGGAGCGACCGCTTGAGTTTGACTCCTACAAGCTTCATTTTCACCCTGAGCAACCTAAAGAAATCAAGACGATTGCCTCCGGACCGCACACTGCAGCTTTCCAGATAGGCAAGTATTTCAGCATACGTTGGCCGGGCCGAATTGACCATAAGGCGGGATCCAGGGGCCTGGTAATAAAGGAGAGAGGCGTCTGAACACACCGGTAGGTCGATAACCGGGGGCCACGGGGAAGCGACGATCAGTTCACGCGCTCGAGCTGCCCGGTAAGCCCCGCGATGTTACCGCCACTCCACGGCGCGCTGGATTCCTCTCAGCTTCTCCCGCAGGACTCACCTCGCACTGCGACGATCCCTTTCGCAGCCGCCCACTGGAGGAGGTCCTCCCGACGCAACGCGGCGCCCATGAGATCGGGAAACTGGCCCGGCGTGCAAGCAAAGACTGGAGCTCCAAGCGCGGCCAGGCCAGCCGCCACCGAGACGTCGAAGGATGGAGCCCCGTCATCGTTGAGGGCCAAGAGGACGATCACCTGCACCCCGGAGGCCGCGAGGCTGGCGGCTCGGCGCAGCATCTCGTCACGATTCCCTCCCTCGAAAAGGTCGGAGATAAGAACGAGGATCGTGTCCAAAGGGTTTCGCACAAGACCCTGCGCGTAACCCAGGGCCTGGGCGATATCGGTCCCACCACCCAGCTGTGTTCCGAAGAGAAGCTCCACGGGATCGCTCAAGTACTCCGTGAGATCGACGACGGCCGTGTCGAAGACCACAAGGTTGGTTCTCAGCGCGGGAAGGCTTGCGAGAACACAACCCAGGACAGCTGAATAGACAACGGAAGCCTCCATGGATCCGCTCTGGTCAACACAGAGGATCACGTCGCGCAGGGCAGAGCGCCTGTGCCCGAAACCCAGGAGCGTCTCGGGGACAAGAACCTTTTGGCGGGGCCGCCAGTGCTTCAGGTTCGCGCGAATTGTGCGATTCCAGTCGATCTCGCCGTGGCGAGGCCGACGATTGCGTGTCGTTCGGGCCAGGGCGCCGCGGACGGATTGCTCGAGGGGTTGACGAAGCTGAAGCTCGAGGGCCTCGAGGACTTGGCGCACAACCACCCGGGCGCTCTCCCTCGTGCGTTGAGGCATGACGCTGACCAGCGACACCAGCGTCGAGACAAGGTGAAGGTCGGGCTCGACGGACTCGAGCAGCTCGGGCTCGAGCAGCAAGCGCTTCAAGTGCAGCCTCTCGAGCGCGTCCGCCTGGAGTAGCTGCACGACCGAGCGCGGAAAGTAAGCTCGGATGTCCCCGAGCCAGCGCACGACAGCAGGCGACGACAACCCGAGAGCACCCGAACGCTGGCCCTCGTAGAGCGCAGATAGGGCCCGATCCATGCCCAGCTCTGTTGGGCCCAGCTCGATTCCGATTCCGTCCGCCTCGTCCCCCCCCAGCACGAGCCTCCAGCGCTTCAATCGTTCAACCTCATCCACGGGGTTCGTCTCCTGGTGGTAATTCAAGCCCCAACAGCTTCGCCACGAGAGGCAACGCCTCGGCGGCACGCCCTGCGTTGAAGGGTGTGGACGGCGAACGGGAAACTCTTGCACCGGCCGCCACGCCACTCCCACGGACTCTCTCGCCCAGCTGACGCCGCTCCGCAGGCGCAAACGTGGCGAACGTGCGCCGAAGTAGGGGCACCACCTCCACGAAGCGTTCCGTCGAGAGCTCCTCAATCCACTCCTCGATGATGGCCCACAGCTTGAGGTCGTGGAGGAGAAGCAGCCCGCTTCCACCGAGAAAGCCTTCAATCCAGGCGGCAGCTCCGGCCGGAGGAACGGATCGAGAAAGCGCGCGGCGCATCCATACGCCCGCCTCCGCCGACGACAGGCTCCGGGTGTCCAGGAGAAGGCGAGCAGAACGTCCCGCAATGAGGCCGTTAGCACCGCCTTGCCTCACGAGCTTCTCGAGCGCCTGACCCCAGATACGCCCATGCTCCGGCTGCTTCAGAAGCTGGATCGTCTGGTGGACGTGGGTCAGACGGGAAAGCATCTCCGTGGCCGCCGGATCGTTGAGCGAGGCGCAAGCGCCTGGAAGCCCGACAGCGATCCGCGCCACAAGCGCATCAACGATGGGCGCAACAAGCTCGTGACTCGTCCTGTGGACATTGCCATAACGCAGCGCCTTTCCAAGGGGCGGGAGCGCATCCATGAGCTCGAGCATCCCGACGGAGACCGCCGAGAGCTCATCAATTCGCTGGACAATATCTGTCACAACCGCGGAGAGGTCCGACAGGAGCACGCGATCAAGGAGCCTCGTGAGTTCGGCCAGCTCCTTCAGCGATCGCGCCTCGTGACGGACTCTCGTCTCGCAGGCCTCCTCCACGCAACTGCCCCACACGCTCGCCTCGATGACTCGAATCGAAAGCTCCGGATCCCACCGAAGTCTCCAAACCTCGCGAAACGTCCCCTTCTTGCCCCTGACTCCCTGCTCTTCGCCCCAATCGATGCCCAGGAGGCAAAGGCGATGGAGCAGCCGGCTCCGTTCGAGGTCAGTTTCCTTTCGGAGGTCGAGCTCCTGAAGCCTTTCCTCCGCCTTCGCGCGAAGATGTAAACGCTTCTGTCGCTTCTCGATGTCCCGCTGGAGCGGAACCCGGGGTGTCTCGGCAGGCACCCTCCCCAGCACCTCGTCCACAATGAGCCGATCGTGCACCATTCGCAGAAACAATGGATTCCCCTGGCAGAGGACCGACTCTGCGGCGTCGTCAAGCTCGGAGAGACCCACCACGGGACGCCCCCGCATCGCCGCAAGGCACTCTGCAAGGCGCACGGCCTCGATCACTTGCGCCGGCGAAGCGTCGAGGTCCTTTTCTCGCAACAGGCACGCCACCCGAGCCAGCCAGCGCACCTCCACGTCGCTCGAGCAGGTGAAAAGGTGGCGATACCAGCCCGGCGACACAACCCCGGCGCCGTACCCGCTTGCGATCGAGAGCCGATCGTGACTCCAGGGTATCCAGGTCGAGGTGACCGAGACGCTCTTCAGCCCCTGTAGAAGCTCGTCGTCCTTCTCTGCGCTGGGCATCTCGTTCAAGGCAGGCGCATGCCATGCCCCGCAGACTACCGCGATGCGCTGAAACCCTCTTTTCTGGGCCTCGCGAATCCGCTGACGCATGTGGGCTTCTCTGCGAGCCTCGGTCCTATCCAACTCCATCGCAAGCTCGCTTCGCAGGGCTGTCATCGACTCAAGCACTGCGTCAAAGACACCCGAGGCCTCCCGCCGCTCCTCCATCATGCGCCCCCACCAATCTTCGCCATCGTCGAGGCCAGCCGCTCGAGCCAGATACGTGAGCGGATCCATTCGCGGAGATGCCGTCCGTGGGTCTCCAGCAGGCTCGCCACTCGCTTCCGCCACTGGCTCCGCAAGGCGATTCGCCTGCGGCAAGTCGATGAACCAGCAGGGCAATCCATGCTGGAGCGAATGCCTCATCGCGTGCCACTCTGGCGAGAAGCAGGCCAGGGGATAAAACACCGCTCTGCGCGGATCATCGACGACATGGACCAGCATCGCCACGGGAGGCACGAGATCCTTGTTGGAGCAAAACGGGATCAAACCCTCTGCGTCCGGCGGACCTTCAACAAGCACGATGTCTGGCTCGAGGCGATCTAACTCTGCCTGCAAGCCACGGGCAGAACCGGGACCGTGGTGACGGATACCGAAGACGTGAACACTCATGATGGCACGAAGCTTTCCCGCTGTCTCACAGAAGCTCTCGACAGGCTCGGTAGAGGTCTTTCCAGCCTTCTCGCTCCTTCAAGACGGTCTCGAGGTACTCCTCCAGCACGGTACGATCCTGCACGGGATCCTTCACTATCGCTCCGAAGAGCCCCGAGGCGAGGTCGGTCGCGCGGGCCTGGCCATCACCGAAGTGCACGGCGAGCGCGTGGCCACTCGTTACGACGCTGATGGCCTCCGCGGTCGACAGAGACCCACTCGGACTCTTGAGCCGGGTCTTCTTGTCGCCGGTCTTGCCTTCGCGAAGCTCGCGGAAGATGGTGACCACGCGGCGGACTTCCTCGAGTGCCGGCGGCTCACCAGGGAGCTCGAGGACACGCCCCAGTGCCGCAACCCGGCGCCTCACGATGTCGACTTCCTCCTCAAGCGTCTCCGGCACGGGCAGAACGACCGTGTTGAAACGCCTCCTGAGGGCGCTCGAGAGCTCGTTGACGCCGCGATCGCGACTGTTCGCCGTCGCAATGATGGAGAATCCCTTGCGCGCCTCCACGCGCTGGTTGAGTTCCGGAATGGGCAGAGCCTTCTCCGAGAGGATCGTAATGAGGGCGTCCTGCACGTCGGACGGTGTTCGAGTGAGCTCCTCCACGCGTGCAATCCGCCCCTCCTCCATGGCCCTCAGGACTGGACTCGGCACAAGAGCGGACCGCGTTGGCCCCTCCGAGAGCAGGCGGGCGTAGTTCCAGCCGTAACGGATTGATTCCTCACCCGTTGCCGCGGTGCCCTGCACCATCAGCGTCGAGTCGCCACTGATGGCTGCCGCGAGGTGCTCGGAGACCCAACTCTTGGCCGTGCCCGGAACGCCAAGCAACAGCAACGCGCGATCCGTCGCCAGGGTCGAGATCGCAATCTCGATCAGCCGGCGACTGCCGATGTACTTTGGCAAGACCTCGAAGCCGTTCGAAAGTTTCCCTCCAAGAATGTACGTCGCCACGGCCCACGGCGAGAGCCGCCAGCTCGGTGGACGCTCCCTGTCGTCCCACTTCGCGAGCTCTTCGAGCTCTTCGTGAAACTCTACCTCAGCGGCTTGTCGCAAGACTGTCGGCACACTTCAACTCCTTGAGCATCTGAGCTCGAAAATCGACCCAATAGAAAAGCTGCTCCAGCGCACGATGAACGGACGACCCCAGGTGCTCCGGGAGCGGCCACCCCTCGACGACCTCCCCGGCAAGCGCAGGCGGAAGGCGACCTGAAGCCTGCGCAATCAGCGCCTCGAGAGTGCCCGGATCAAGCTTGTCGTCCTGCGTCGCGTACCGCTGGAGAAACTTGAGAACCTGCCGCCCCAGATTCTCTCCCCACGCGAGCTCCATCGCGGGCAAGAGCGCCTCGAGGGGATGAATCATGGCACCCGACTCCAGGTTCTCCTCGATCCGGCGGCACACTTCCTCCTCCCGCTGCTTCTCGGGCAAGATGGCCAGAGACCTTGCGAGAAGATCCGGACGCCTCGGCGGCCAGTGAAGGAGCAGCTCGTTGGCCCAGGCCGCATCGCGCTGACGCTCCGCGGCCAGAAGCCAACCCTCAAAGATCGTCTCCTCGAACTCGTTTCCCGCGAGGGCTTCCACGATGTGCCCTGGCCGCGCCCGCCACACCTCGACCCAGTATGTCAGTGGAGTCGCCCCCAAGATCTGGAGGAGCCACCAGGCCTTCTCGCCAAGCCTCGCTTGAGGCGGCTTTGGCTCGATTCCATCCCTTATCATGGAAGCATTGCACAACTCCGGAAGCCGAACCTCGATGCGTGCGCCGCCCAGCCCGATGAAAGTCTTCGTCGTGAATCGGAGAGTAGGCCCCGCTCGCTCTTTCATGCGCTGGCAAAGACGCGAGCCAATCAGTCGGCTCAAGAGCTCCGCTGCTTTCGCGCGGACATCCTTGCCGCGCTCGGAGAGACAGCCCTCGAGGAAGGGCTCATCCGCCATGGACAGGCCCGTCAACAGCGCTCCGAGAAGATCGGCACGTCGCTGGCACGGCTCCTCCTTCCAGGCAGCCTGCACAAGCTCGCGGGCTCTCATGGGGTCACGGCCGCGGAGCGCGGCAATTGTCAACACCCGCGACTCATGCGAGCTTTCGGCAAATTCTTCTGGGTCTCCCGCCCCGGCAATGAAGCTCCACTCCGGGTTCAGGCGGGCAAGCCAGCGGCCACGCTCTCCCAGCACACGGACGCCCTCGGAGCGCCACCTTCGATGCTCCCTCAGAAAATCAAGGAGGACTGGGAGGAGCCTGTCGGGCGCTCGAAAACCGCCCCGCACCGCGACTTCGATCCACTCACCGAGAGACCTTCCTCGATGCTCAGTCAGAAGCACCTGCAAATGCTCACCGGCGCGATGACTTGCCGCAGTAGCGTCCAGCTCGGGAGCCGGGGACGGAAGAGGAGCCCCAAACATCATCGGCTCGCGACCGGCAGCCTGGTAAGCCCACTCCACCACCGACAGAGTGAGAAGCCGGGATTCCGAATCGAGACGATTGAGCTGGGCAGAAAACCCCTGGGCAGCGCCTACGTCCGGTCGCACTGGACTTTCCTGGCCAGTCCCGAGGACCGCCGCGGCCTCAAGGAGGTCCCACGCCGAGAAACAAGTCAGAGGCTCCAATGGGCCCACGGCTACTTCACTCATGCGCCCTCCACCCAACCCAGGTCGCAAAACCCGTCGCGCGTCCAGGCTCCCAGTGGATGCAGCTCGTGGCCATCCCACTCGCCGAAGATACCGAGCGGCCGCCCTCCGCTCATGGCCAGCAGCTCCCAGCCTCCCTTGAACCGCCCGGCGACTGGAATCGCGGAGCCGTCCGTGCAACAAAGAAGCCAGTCCTCGCCCCGCCGGCCCGGGATGACGCCTCGCAAGCTCATGGGGTGGCGCTCGAGCCAGGGGTTGCGCACGAATGCGCGAGCTACCAGGTCAACTGAGGCCTTGACGGAGAGGCCCAGGTTCAACGGCTCGCCAGCAAACGACCTGGGCGCGCAATGTCGTGACTTCTCGAGAGCTCGCAGCGGAACGCTTCCCGGAAAAAAACCAAGGTCGCAGCCCACCTCCGTACCAGGCACCAGACTCAGGTCCATCGGCTGGGACCCGGCCGCGAACCGAAGAATCAGGGCGTAACGACTCTCTTCGGCACACCAGAGCCACGTGCGAAGAACTCGCAGCCGATCTTCCAGCTCGGCCCGGCGCCCCAGGACCTTCCAGACGCCACGGACTCCGACTCCTTGAAGAAGCTCCTCCGCTGGCACCGTCCAGCCGATCGTGGAGCGGATGTCGGTCTGCGTCTCAAACGCCAGCGATTCGAACCGCTGGTAACCCTCCACGAGCAAGTGGAGCTGCGCGATCCGCTCCAGCAGACGCCGCTCACGACCGTTGCCGGAACCGCCCAGACCGTGGAGGCCTCGAACCCGTCGAGCCACCCCTGGCGCCTGCGCATCGACGAGCCGCGCGGCCATCGACTCGAAGAACGAGGCCGGCTGGACAAGAACCATCGCCAACCCCTGGCGCACGAGGTCGCGAAGCCACAGGGCGAGCTCGGCAAGTCCCTCCGCGACTCGCGACTCGCGCCTGCGAGCTCGCTCCACCTGAGCCTCCGGATCGGCGATCGGCGTGCTCTGCGACTCGGTCTTCCTCGCTTTCGCCTCGATCCCTTGCTCGTGTTTCTGAAGCCACTCGGCAACCCAGGCGGGCGGTGCTGCCTGGGCAATGAATCCTGGCTCCTCCACAAGCGCAAGGAAGAGTCCGAGGCAATGTTTGCAGGGAAACTTGCGGCTGGGACACGAACACTTGAAGACCGGCCCCTGAAGGTCAATCCGCGCACGGTAGGGATCCTTGCCACCCCCCTGCTGCTCGCCCCAGACAGCGCGCTGGTTTCGACCAAGACCCGACCACTTACCCGGCTGCGACAATGCCCTTGCCGCCTGGGCGGAGGCGGCGTCGGGTGCCAGTGCGAGAACTTGCTCTCTTGTCCATTCCAAGTTCATGAGAGCCAGATGTTCCTGCCAGAGCCTCGGGCGGTCAACAGCCCGCCCAACAAGTCTGCGCCCCGCCCTCCATTGCTACTACTTGCACCCGTGGGTCAAGCCCTCCTCCGATTGCAGAACCTGTCTCCCAGGAGAGCTGCTGGAGCGCTATTGCCCCACCTTGCGATGCTTGCTGGGTTTTTCAGCAAACAGCCTGGTGCAGTCTTGAGGGCGCACAAGGTCCTCAGCAATCGGCATACAAGGCGCAGCCGACATTCCCTGGTTGACCGAGCGGCTCGGTGTCGGGGCCGCAGGGGCTGGCAGCCGGACCCGGTGACGGCGGCGGCAAGCCACCAAGAAACAGGTAGTTTACGGTACAGATGGCGTCGGCAATATCGACCTGGCCGTCGTTGTTGGCGTCGGCTGCATTCATGCAGGTCGGTGCCAGGCCACCTCGGAAGAGAAAGTTGAGTGGGAAGACGACGTCGGCAAGGTTGGTACGGCCATCGCCGTTGGGATCGGCGCGGTGAAAGTCATTGTCGTCGCAGGCATCGCCGAGCAAGTCGTTGTCGGAATCCCCCTGGGAAAGATTGGCGACCAGCGGACAGTTGTCGTTGACGTCGAGGACCGAGTCGTTGTCGTCGTCGGGATCGCAAACGTCGCCGATCAGGTCCCCGTCGTTGTCTGCCTGGCTCATGTTCGGCATGGTCGGGCAGTTGTCGCTCGTGTCGGGAATGCCGTCGTCGTCCGTGTCGACGACCTCGGTCATGCACACCGCGTCGCAGCCATCGCCGGCAGTGTTGTTGGCATCGTCGCAAGTCTCGCCCAGACTCGATTGCAGAACTCCGTCGCCGCAAAATTCGATCTGGCAGATGGCGTTGCACCCGTCGCCCGCCACGTTGTTGCCGTCGTCGCAAGTCTCGCCGAGACCGGGCTGGACGATGCCGTCACCACAGAATTCGCTCGTGCACACCGCCGAGCACCCGTCGCCCGAGATGCCGTTGCCGTCGTCACATTCCTCGCTCGCTTCGAGAATGTTGTTGCCACAGACGTCGGTGATGGCAGCGAAACCGAGAACGTTGGCATTGAGCGCGAATTCCGAAATGCCGGAGGTGGGCTGGGTAGCAATCGCGGTTACTGCAGTGGTGGGGGTGGGAATGCCAATGCCTACAGGCAACGTCCAAACTCCAAGAGAATCAGCGCTGGTCGACGAAAGGTTGTAGCCTTCGCCGTGGCCGCTGGGGTCCGGGTCAACGAGGTGGAGACTCACCAGGCAGCTTGGGCATGCAACCCCGCTGATCTGGAAATTGCCTGCACCCAGGCTTGAAATCGAGCGAATTACAGGTGTGTTGATGAGGTCATTCGCGCCCGTGTCGCCGTCGCCCACGTCGTTCGGCGTCACACCGCTCGGCGGATCGGATGCGTCAACAAGATTGATCCCAAGCCCCGCGTTGCCGCTGAATCGGGTGTAGCCGGATTGCGATTGCACTCTGTTC
>SXIK01000026.1 GCA_005772855.1 Planctomycetia bacterium
CTGCCCGAGCCGCACGCAGTCGAGCCAGGAGACCTGGACCTTGACGGCGACCTCGACCTCTTCGTCGGATACGGCGACATGGGCCTGCGCACCCTGGATGGCAATGGCGACGGCACCTTCGGCAAGCCAGTACTTGTTCCCCAGAAAACGACGTGCGGACGTTATGTCTTCCCTGCAGATTTCAACAATGACGGTCGAAGCGACATCGTAACCACTTGCATGCGCAATTCACCTCAGGGTCCAGTCGGCAATGTGCTCGTTAGCATCAACAAGGGTAAGGGAGTATTCGAGCTGACACTTGAGGTGGAGTTCAGTGACATCGCAATCGCGGCAGTGGGGGATTTCAACGGGGACCTTGACTGCGACCTCGCCCAAGTTTCGCTCAGTTCGACTCTGGTTTCCGTGTATCCTGGTCGCGGGGATGGTTCGCTCGACAAGTTGGTGAATTATGGCCCTGCAGGGCAGGCTCCCACGTACGTCATCGCGGCCGACCTGGACGCCGATGGCAAACAGGACCTCATCGTCACGGATGCGACTTGGTCCACGATTACCATTTTGTGGAGCACGGGTGAGAAGCTAATGTTCCAGAGCGCTTTTCTGTCGAGTGGGCACAAGGGTACAACCCCTGCTGTGGCCGACTACGACGGGGACGGGGCTACCGATTTTTTCTTCCCCAGCACGAGCCCAGTGGGCGTGGACCTCTATAGCCGCCCGGCTTTCCAGTCGGCAACGACGCCCAAGCTCACAATCCCGACGGCCGCAGGATACAACTCATTGCGTGGGGCTGACATGAATGGAGACAGAGTCCCGGATCTACTGGGTGTAAACACCAAGCAAGCGAGCCTCACAGTGATGTTCTTGAATCGGGAAGGAGGTGTACTGAAGCAGGTTGCTTTGCCCGTGGGCAGCTTTGCTGGCCCGGCCGAGGTCGGTCGGATTGACGAAGGCGAAACGCTGGACGTCGCAGTGTCCTGCTTCGGATCCAACGATGTCAGGTTGTTTTTCGGACGCGGCGGAGACACCCTTGAAGCCGGGCTGGTGGTGCCGACGTTTGAGAGCCCAAAGTTCCTGGTTCTTGGCGACGTGGATTCCGACGGCAAACTCGACATGGCGATGACCACGGCCCTTGGTGTGGTGGTGGTGCATTTCAATACCGGGGGCGGGGCCTTTGGCGCTGCAGTGCCCGTATACCGGAGCGCGACGCCCGTCACCTTTCTGGACTTTGCGCTTGGGGACGTCACGGGGGACTCTTTTCCGGACTTGCTCCTGTCGATTGCACGCAGGAACGACCTGCTCGTGGTGCCCAGCAAGGGCAACGGCGAGTTCGAAGCCCCGATCCCCTTGACTCTCAAGGGTCGACCGCGATCGATCACCCTTGCCGATCTGGACTCGGACGGAACCCTCGATTTCTGCGTCAGCCAGTTGAATTATAGCTTTTCGTTCCTCTACAGCCGAGCCAACAGGCTCTTCGAGCCTGCACTTGAGCTCAACAATATCCTGCCTCTCGCTACAGATAGCGAACTCCGTGACTTGAACAATGATGGGTTGCTCGATCTCGCAGTGTACGGCGGGGGGATCTCCGTAGTCATCCTGGGTGCTTCGGCGACGGTACCACCGCTCAACGGCTTTCGACGTGGTGACGCCGATTTGAGCGGCAAGGTAGACCTGACGGATGCGGTCGTGGTGCTACAGCACCTCCTTGGGGGCAAGCCAAGCCCCTGTGAGAAAGGAAGCGACGTCGACGATGACGGACTTCTGAGCCTCGCTGACGCGCTTGGGATTGCTCTGTGGCTCTTCCAGGGAGCCGTGGCGCCGGGGGAGCCGGGCCCGGAGGTCTGCGGGGAGGATCCAACGCCTGACGCGCTCAAGGGCTGCGCTGCGCCTTGCCGGTGACGCAAGCGAGGCCGTTCTTGCCGACCAGGGATGTGTACTTTGCCCGCACGCCTTGGGCGTCACGCATGTTTTCTTCGTGCCGGCGATCCTTGGCAGCCTTTTGAACAAGTCCCCGCTGGCGGCTTTGTGAGAGTCGGCAGGTCGGATGCAATGCGCGAAGGACCACAGCGGTCTCTGAGCGACACGAACACTGCCGCAGCCATCGTGCTGCTCACGGCCGACGGACGACTTGGGACCAAGACCCGGCGAGCGGCGGGTGTCAAGGTAGTTGCCGCCTCTAGGGCGGCAACTTCTTCCCGCCGGTAGGCGGTCACCCCCATCTGATCCGGGGCCATAAGTATTCCGCTGGACACGGGGCCGGCGTTGGAGTATTTCTCTGGGGGTGGAAGTCTGCCGGGTAGAAATCACTGAGGCCGATCTTGCGTGGCTCGAGAGCCGAAGCGGCGGTGAGGATTCTCCCAGCCGCTCGAAGCTTGCTCGGGAGCTTTGCGACCGCAAAGAGCTTCTCGACGCCCGAGGCGGCCGACGCGAGGTGACGGGGCGAGTGCTTCTCAGGCGCCTGGAACGAGCCAGCCGAGTCTCTTTGCCCGCGCCGCGGAGCGCGATCCCTCGGGCGCAGCGCTCCGAAGCCTTCGATCTTCCCGACGGCGTCGTTGCCGACGGCGTCGAGGATTTGCGTGACCTCCACGAGATCGAGGTCGTTCCCTTGAGCGCTCGAGACACGCTCGAGCACGCCCAATGGGTGAGCCTCGTGGAGTCTCGGCACTACCTGGGTCGAGGCCCCTTGTGTGGCGCTCAGATTCGATATCTTGTGCGCTGTCGCGAAGGCCTGCTCGGCGCTTTAGCTTTTTCCGCGTGCGCCTGGCGCCTTGCGGCTCGCGACCGCTGGATTGGCTGGAGCGAGCGAGCACGGCGAGAGAATCTCCAGCTCGTCGTCTCGAACACCCGCTTCCTCCTGGTCCCGAGAATCCCCAACCTCGCCTCTTACATCCTTTCGCTGGCGACAGCTCGCTTGCCCTCGGATTTTCAAGCGCGCTACGGCTACCGTCCTCTTTTGGTCGAGTCGTTCGTCGACCCGAGCCGCTTCGATGGCACCTGCTACCGCGCTGCCAACTGGCAGCACCTGGGCTC
>SXIK01000192.1 GCA_005772855.1 Planctomycetia bacterium
ACCAGCGTGCCTGCGCCTCATTCAGCGTTCCGAGAATCGTCATAAAGAATTCGTCAGCCATGTCTCTTGCCACGTATTAGACATCGGCACGACGTTCCGGAAAACTTTAGGTTTCATCAAAGTTATTTTGGCGGGTCCCCTTAGCGGTCTAATCGGGTGTTCAAAGTCGGTGGACCATCCCCCTGACCACTGAGGAGTACGGGGCGCTCGTTGCTCGCCGCGAACGGGCGACGATCGTCGAGGAGCTCCGACGGGCACAAGCTCGCGGCGAGGGTATCGAGCAAGTGCTCGGCCGCCTCGCCCCTCCGGATCAGCCGGCCTGATGATCGCCTCCCGCCGCCGACGCGGCTCTTGGCCTGGCCCGAGCGAACTTTCGATTGGTCTGACTGGACCCCGGCATGGTTGATTGCTCCTCCCGACCATGCTAAAAACTCTGGCCCGCTCACAAGGCGGGGGGTGCATCCTCAAATGTGTCGCGCGCGCCGAGTTGACTGCCAATGCTTTTTAATTCTTTTGCCTTTGCGGTATTCTTTGTTGTGGTCTACTCCCTCTACCTCGCCACGATGCGGAGACTGCGCGTTCAAAATCTGATTCTCCTTGCCGCTAGCTACTTCTTCTACGGCTGGTGGGACTGGCGGTTTCTGGGGCTCCTCTTCGCCTCGACGATCTTTGACTTCACCTTTGCGCGGGTCATCGACGCGACGCAGTCAGCGGCGCGCCGACACTGCATTCTTGTGGCATCGGTCGTCATGAACCTCGGCTTCCTCGGGTTCTTCAAGTACTTCAACTTCTTCTCGAGCAATGCGGCGCTATTCATGAGGAGCCTGGGCTTCGAAGCCAGCGCGTTCACCCTCGAGGTCACGCTTCCTCTGGGCATCTCTTTTTATGTCTTTCAGTCCATGTCTTACGTCATCGACGTCTACCGGCGGGATCTAAAACCGTGCCGGAGCTTCTTCGACTTCGCCCTCTTTGTCTCCTTCTTCCCTCAACTCGTGGCCGGCCCCATCGAGCGTGCCACAAATCTCCTTCCCCAAATCACGAGGCCCAGAAGGCTCGCACCCGATCAAGTCCATGCAGGCATCTTCCTGATATTCGCCGGGCTTTACAAGAAGCTCGTGATTGCCGACAACCTCGCTCCCATCGCCGACGCCGCCTTTGGAAGCTTGTCGGGAAGCAGCCCTGCCTCGCCACCGGGGCTCAATCTCATCGTGGGGGCCATGGCCTTCACCTTCCAGATCTATGGAGACTTCTCCGGCTACTCGGACATGGCCCGAGGGCTCGCGAAGGTGATGGGCTTCGACCTTATGCTCAACTTCCGACTCCCATACTTCGCGTTGAGCCCCAGCGACTTTTGGCGCCGGTGGCATATCTCGCTGTCGACGTGGCTGCGTGACTACCTCTACGTGCCGCTCGGCGGGAACCGAGGGTCCCGACTCTTCACTGCAAGAAACATGCTCCTCACCATGCTCCTCGGCGGGCTTTGGCACGGCGCGGCGTGGAACTTCGTCCTCTGGGGCACGTACCACGGCGCCTTACTCGTCCTCTACCGGCTCCTCGCTCCCAACTTGGGCATCCAGAACCCTTGGCGTAGCCGCCGCGCGGCTGCTTGCTCCCTCGCGCAGATGGCCTTCATGTTCCTCCTCACGGTCATTGGGTGGGTCCTCTTCCGCTCCAAGTCCTTCGACCAGATCCTCTGCTTCTTCAGCCACTTGAGGCTGAACCGAGACGAATCGACATCCTCCATGGTCCGCACGCTCCTTTACTGCGCCGGACCGCTCGTCGCTTTTCAGGTTGTGCAGTACTCGACGGGCAACCTCCTCGTTGTCCTCAGGTGGCCCCTCGCCGTGCGGGTGCTCGCCCTGGCTTTCCTGATCAGCGCCGCGCTCGCCTTCGGCGTGGACGCCGCCAACGACTTCATTTATTTCCAGTTTTGATGAGGGAAGAGTCGATGAGGCCAAGAGAGGAGATCCAATTCACGAAGGAGGAGGTTGTTCCGATGTCCTGGAGGAAGCTCAGCGTCCTTCTCGGCGCGGCTGCGTACCTTGTCCTGGCGTTCGTCATCACCGCCGCAGTGCTTCTCGAGGATCACCCTCGCGACGGGGGCTCTCCCAAAGTCTTCCAGAAGTGGCGGCTCATGGACCTCCAGACGCAGCCGGTGAATTGGCTCATCCTGGGCGATTCGAGCGGAGACACCGGAGTGAATCCCGAGATCATCGAGGCCGAGCTGGGCGGCGCTGCCCTGAACCTCTGCACCCTCGCCCCCATGCTTGTAGTGAACGATGCGTGGATGCTCGAGGAACACATTCGCCGCGTCGGGAAGCCACGGAACGTGGTGATCGTCCACGTCTACGACGTCTGGCGCAGGAAGACCCGGGAGATGCTCCCCATGCTCCACAACGTGCCACGGCCGTGGCGTTACTGGTGCGAGCTCGAACCGACCGTAGATATTCCGCTGGCTGACCAATTCCAGACGCTCATCCTCACCCTCCTGCCTCCCCTCGCAAAGAAACGCTCGCTCTCGAATCTCATCTCGTCGAAGTTCTTGGAGGTGCCCGACATTGCCGATATCGGCTACGCGATCCGCAAGAAGGGCTTCATTGCTTCCTCCTTTGCGAGGGCCAGTCCGGAGGAGAGGAAGCGGATTCGTCTGCACGTCGTCGACGTCGCCGAAGGCCACTTGAGGCAGCTCCCCTGCGAGGGCGTCGCCCCGTCGGAGGAGAACAGGCGTGCCCTGTTGCGGCTTCTGGCGTTGTCGAAGGAACACGGCATCCAGCTTTACATCGTCTCGTCGCCTCTCTATGCAGGTCTTTGGGCCAAGACAGAATTCCAGCGCCGATACAAGGAGCTCGAAGGCGAGCTCCGAGGGCTCATCCAATCCTCGGGCGCACCAGCGACCTACGTCTTCGACGACCCACCCCTGTATGAATTGGACCAAATGGAGACCGTGGACCACGTCGTCGGCGATGCTGTCGGGGACTACTCGCTTCGCGTAGCCCGCACCATCGCCGTGCACCGCGCACGGCGTTGAGACGATCTGGCTTTCTGGCACACCATTGCAAGTCCATTCGCTTTTACGGTGCAATCTCCACGACGTTCCGCAAGCGAGTCGGCTGGGTGGAAACTCCTCCTGTGCACGAGCCGCCGGTGGAAGCCTTGACGACTCCCCGAGCGACACCCGAAGCTGCGGGAGGCACCCGTCCCCCGGTCCCAGCTCCCGAATTGATGCGGAGGGCCCCGGGGGAGGACGAAAGCGACCTATTGTAAACATTCAGTGAACCCGTTCCCGCCTATCTCGTAATCGCGCTGAGAATTGCTCAGAAAATCGCTGAACACGGGCGCCGCCTTTCTTTAGGATCTCCGCCCTGGAGGCGGCAACTTCTTCCCGCCAGTAGGCGGTCACCCCAATGGGTGTGAAAACCTTATCGGAATCGAGTTTGGTTGCCTTTTCTATAGCTCCCGGGGGCGGAGTAAGGATACTCCGCAGTGAAATATTCAAAGGGGTTTAAGGCTCGCATGGTTCAACGCATGCTCGGGCCCGACCCAATCAGCGCAAACAAGCTCGGCGAAGAGACCGGCGTTTGCCAAAGCACGCTGTCCCGCTGGTCGCGGGAAGCTCCCGACGAAGTGAAGAAGAGAGCGAACGGAGTGCCAAAGTCTTCAGACTCCAACGAATCGCGTCCTGTACGTCCCGACGACCTTCCACCGGCTGAAAAGTTTCGCCTCCTGCGAGAAGCCGGAGAGCTTTCCGACGAGGATCTCGGGGCCTTCCTGCGCCGCAAGGGCAGCCACCGCGACCAAAATGAGCGCCGAAAAACACCTCAGCTATCTGTCACGACATCCTGCACTTTCCTGCGCGAAACTTCATCATCCTACCTGCGCGCCACGACTTCAGGAACGGCTAATAGCCTTAGCGCTTCGGACTTGCCCCACAGGCCAAGCTCCGGAAGATCGGATCATGGCCACCACCCGCACGCATCGCACCTACGACCCTCGGTTCCGGCAGCTGATCAGAGAAGCCGGAGACGTCCGACTCGCAACCCAGGGCGGTACTTGCGTGGAGGGTCTCCGAGCGATTCGACCCCACGAACACCGTCGCCACGCTCATCGAAGCCACGCGCCGTATGGCGCCTGGAGACAGTCCGCCCACCGTCGTACTCGCCGACGCTGGAGTCGAGAACATCAACGCGCAAGTCGATGAGCTCATCGATTCCGGCTCCCCTCGGCGCCTCCTTGCGTTGACCGAGATCGCGTTCTCAAACTCCATGATCGAATCCTGGTGGAGAACGCTCAAGCACCAGTGGCTCTACCTCAATACGCTGAACACTGTCTCGTCGCTGCGGAGTCTCGTCGCGTTCTACGTCGAGGAGCACAACACCCGCCTTCCGCGCCCAGACGCCCGACGAGATGTACTTCGCAACAGGCGGCCACGTCCCAGACGAACTCGCCGTGCGGAGGGAAGCGGCCCGAATGGCCCGTTTGGCGACGAACCGGGCCATGTCCTGCAAAAACTGTGCGCTCGGCAAGGAGGCGAGTTGATGACCTTCCGGAGGGGTAACACAAGTCCAGGAAGTCCCCCGATGCTCCCGAGCATGACATTAACGGACCGACCGCAACCATCATGTCGCTCCAGACCCTATCGGCGCCCAATCATCCCCGGCCGACGGCGTCCGAAAGACAGAGGCGACACTCTACGGTGGCGGACATCCGCGCAGGAAAGTGCAGGATGTCGTGACAGATAGCAGCGAGACGCGTCTGCGCGCGGCTCTGTGAGGGCCTTCGCAGAAGGTCGTGGCGCCCCCGGCCTGCGACCGAACCCCTACCTGGCCCCAGCGTAGACTCGGACTTCGCGTACAAGCCGAGGCCCCAAGGCGTCCTTCTCCGTCTCAAGATCGTAACGGGCCTGAAGATTGAGCCAAAAACGGTCCGTGGTCCCGAAGAACCGAGCAAGACGCAGGGCTGTGTCCGCGGTGATCGCACGTTTGCCGTGGACGATTTCGTTGATTCGCCTCGGGGGGACGCTCAGGTCCTTCGACAGCCGGTACTGGGTGATGCCCATGGGCTCAAGGAACTCCTCCTGGAGGATCTCACCGGGATGAACAGGCGGCAGCTTCTTTGTGGTCATAGCGATTCTCTCAATGGTAATCCGTAATCTCAACCTCGTAGGCGTCGCCGTCCTTCCAGACAAAGCAGACGCGCCACTGGTCGTTGACTCGGATGCTGTATTGTCCTTGACGGTCTTTCGTGAGTTTCTCGAGCCGATTTGCCGGAGGAACTCGGAGGTCTTCCAGGCTCTCGGCGGCTTCGATCATCTCGAGCTTCCGCTGCATGGCGCGTTGGACGTCCTGTGGAAACCTGCGCGAGCGTTCTCTTGAGAAAAGTCGCCCGGTCTCCTTGTCGCGAAAGCTTCGGATCACCTTGGCAGTCAATGGTAACGCGCTGCGTTAATAGCGTCAAGTCTGTGTTCAGGCCGGCAGTTTTGCTCCTTGCCTCTCGTCGTACCGGTCGGCTCCATGTGCTCGAACCGCAACAAAAGGAGCACCATCGTCCGGTCAAAAAATTCATCCGGCCTCCCTATGGTAGTATCTCAGGAGTCCACCGAGCCTTTCCCGACAGCGGATTGGGCCATCTCTCGCGACTTCACTGGTGGTCAGCGGGAACAGGATGACGTTGCCCTTCCCTTGGTGTGGTCTTTCGACAGGATAGTGCGCGTCGAATTCGCTGAGCGCCCGGCAAAGCGATGCTTCCCCGAACAAGATCACCTTGGACAAGCACTCACTTTTTACGCTGAGCACCCAGCGCTCCGCGTGGGCGTTCAGGTTCGGGCTTCGTGCGGGAAGCTTCACTGGCTTCACGCCGGCGGCCTTAAGGATCTCGTCGAATTGCTCGGTGAACTTCGAGTCCCGATCGCGGAGCAAGTAGAGCCCCGGCTTCAGAAACCCATCGTCGGCCATGGAGACGTTGCGAGCGATCTGTGCCATCCAAGCAGCGTCGGGAGTTGGCGTAAGACCAGCGACGTGAACTCGGCGAGTGGCGACATGGATGAAGAAGAGCACGTAGTAGGTTATCAGCCCGCCCTTGGTCCAAGACCTCGGTCGTGAAGAAGTCCGTCGCGGCAAGCATTTCGGAGTGAGCCCGGATGAACTCCTTCCA
>SXIK01000193.1 GCA_005772855.1 Planctomycetia bacterium
AAGGATGCCGGTACCATTGCCGGGCTCAAGGTGGAGCGCATCCTGAACGAGCCGACGGCTGCGGCACTTGCGTTTGGTCTCAAGGAGAAACAGAGCGGCGCCAGGGTTGCCGTGTTCGACCTGGGAGGCGGGACCTTCGACGTTTCGATCCTCGAGGTCGATGAAGGCTTCTTCAAGGTGCTCTCCACCAACGGTGACACACACCTCGGCGGGGATGACTTCGACAAGCTGCTGGTTGACCACATTGCGGCTGAATTCAAGCGGGGCAGCGGGATCGATCTGCGCAACGACCACATGGCGCTGCAGCGTCTGAAGGAGGCGGCCGAGAAGGCCAAGTGCGAGCTGTCAACAAAGGTCGCTACCGATGTGAATCTGCCTTTCATCACCGCCGATGCTTCTGGTCCGAAGCATCTCCAGATGGAGGTCACGCGCGCCAAGCTCGAACAGATCCTCGACGCGATCGTTGAGCGCTGCCGCAATCCTTGCGAGCTGGCCCTCAAGGATGCGGGTCTCGCACCCGAGCAGGTCGATGAGGTCGTGCTGGTGGGAGGTTCGACCCGCATGCCCAAAGTACAAGCTCTTGTGAAAGAGATCTTCAAGCGAGAGCCCAATCGTTCGGTCAATCCGGACGAGGTCGTGGCGTTGGGCGCTGCGATTCAGGGAGGCATATTGCAGGGAGAGTCGAGCTTGAAGGATGTCCTGCTCCTTGATGTGACGCCGCTTTCGCTCGGCATCGAGACGCTCGGGGGTGTCATGACACGCCTCATCGAGCGCAATACGACGATCCCGACGACGAAGAAGGAAGTTTTCTCGACAGCGGCCGACAACCAGCCGGCGGTGGAGATCAAGGTTTTTCAGGGAGAACGGGAGATGGCGAAGGATAACCGGCTCCTGGGCACTTTTGTGCTGGACGGTATTCCCCCGGCGCCTCGCGGAGTGCCGCAAGTTGAAGTGAGCTTTGACATTGACGCGAACGGCATCTTGAATGTCAGCGCCAAGGATCTGGGCACCAAGAAGGAGAAATCCATCCGGGTTGAGTCCTCGAGCGGTCTGTCGAAGGATGAGATTGAGCGCATGCGCAAGGACTCGGAAGCCAACGCCGAGGAGGACAAGGCGAAGCGGGTGATCGTCGATCTCAAGAACTCATCCGAGCATCTTGTCTACACGACCGAAAAGTTCTTGAAGGAGAACGAGGCGATCGTGCCGGAGAAGGACAAGGCCCGCATCACCGCGATCATTGACCGTAACAAGTCAGCCCGCGAGAAGGACGATGTCGAAGGTATGAAAAAATCGATGGAGGAGCTCCAGAAGGCTTCTCAGGAAATCGGCAAGGCAATCTACGAGAAGACAGCCGAAGCCGCCGCCAAGGGCTCTGCCGACGCCAAGGCCAATAGCGCTGGATCAACGCCAAAGGATGGCGGCAAGGACGATGAGAACGTCATCGACGCCGACTACGAAGTCAAGAGCTGACAAACTGACAGAGGTTGGCGACGGCTCCAGATGTCGTCTTCGAGTCGCAGGAAACCTCCGCGCCTTCGGATCAATGAGGCGCGGAGGTTTCTCAATTTGGGGCCCTGGGCACACCCGATCCTTGTACTCCGCGCGGCCCTGAGCAGGACGTCCTGACCAACGATTCCTCACCATCGGCGCCTGTCGAGCGCCGACGAGGGGGCCCGGAGCGAGCGCGAGGCACGAGACGGAGGGACGCCGCCAAGCGGCCGGTGCGGGGGAAGTAATCCTCCCCCGCGAGGAGTATACCTGAGCCCGACTTGCAGCTGGCCTCTATAATGAGGTCGCAGAGTGGCGCTTCTTTATTCGCGCCTCAAGTTCCGGTTAATTCCGGTTCGATAACGAATCAGAGGAGGTGTCTCTTTCATGCTCGAGCTTAGCCGAATCTATAATCTCATCGAGAAGAGTACTGATTTTGCCAGGTACAAGGAGTTGTCGTGGACGGGTTCCTTCAATGACTACTTGACGCTCGTCACCGAGAACCCTCGCGCTTGCCGCAACGCTTACCAGCGTCTTTATGACATGATCATGTCGTACGGCACGGTCGACTACAAGCTCATGAAGGAGAGAATTGTCCACTACAACTTCTTCGACGACCCGCTGGATGGTGGTCGTGATGCGGTCTATGGCCTTGACAAGCCTCTCCAGCGGCTTGTCGGGCACATCAAGTCGGCCGCGCATGGTTACGGCACCGAACGTCGCGTGCTCCTGCTTCACGGCCCCGTGGGCAGCGCCAAGTCGACGTGCGTGCGCCTGCTCAAGAAGGGCATTGAGCGTTACTCCCGCTCACCCGAAGGTGCCCTCTATACGTTTCGCTGGATTGTTGACGAAACTGGCGACCGGGGCTCGCACGACTGTCCCATGCACGAGGATCCGCTTCGGCTGGTGCCCGAGGAATCCCGCCGGAAGATCCTGAACGAGCTCAGCCAGAGCATGGAGGGAGCCTATCCTCTCCAGATTGACGGAACCCTCTGCCCCTTCTGCCGCTATTATTGCAGCCACTTCCTCAAGAAGTACCACGGCGACTGGTCCCGCATGATCGAGCACATCCAGGTTTATCGCCTGCCGCTCTCGGAGAAGGACCGGATCGGGATCGGAACCTTTCAGCCGAAGGATGAGAAAAACCAGGACTCCACCGAGCTCACTGGCGACGTCAATTACCGAAAGATCGCCGAGTACGGCTCCGACTCCGACCCACGAGCTTTCAACTTCGACGGGGAGTTTCACGTGGCCAACCGTGGTCTGATTGAGTTCATCGAGGTCTTGAAGCTCGATGTCGCCTTCCTCTACGAGCTCCTCGGCGCAAGCCAGGAACACTCGATCAAGCCGAAGAAGTTCGCCCAGACGGATATCGACCTCGTGATTATCGGCCACACCAACGAGCCGGAGTACCGAAAGCTTCAGAATAACGAGCTCATGGAGGCGTTCCGGGACCGGACGGTCAAGGTCGATATCCCCTACATCACGACGCTGACGCACGAGATTCAGATCTACAAGAAGGACTTCAACAAACAGCGAGTGCGGGGCAAGCACATTGCACCGCACACGATCGACATGGCCGCGATGTGGGCTGTGCTCACCCGGCTCGAGCCTCCCAAGAAGGCGCAGCTCAGCTTGATGCAGAAGCTAAAACTCTACGACGGAAAGACGATGCCCGGCTTCACGGAGGAGAATGTCAAGGAGCTTCAGAGCGAGGGAAAGCGAGAGGGGCTCGACGGCATCTCGCCTCGTTACATTCAGGACAAGATCTCGAACGCTCTCGTCAACGAGGAGAACTCCACCTGCATTAACCCGTTCATGGTCTTGAATGAGCTTGAGTCAGGGCTGAAGCACCATTCCCTGATTGCCAACGAGGAGCAGCGCAAACGATTCTCCGAGCTTCTCGCCGTTGTGAAGGAAGAGTACGAGGACATTGTGAAGAATGAGGTGCAGCGGGCGATCTCCGCCGACGAGGAGGCGGTCGCCAAACTCTGCGCCAACTACGTGGACAATGTCAAGGCCTACACGCAGCGTGAGAAGGTCAAGAACAAGTACACGGGCCATGACGAAGAGCCGGATGAGCGACTCATGAGATCGATCGAGGAGAAGATCGAGATTCCGGAGAGCCGGAAGGACGACTTCCGCCGAGAGATCATGAACTACATTGGCGCCCTGGCCGTTGATGGCAAGGTCTTTGACTACAAGGCGAATCCGCGGCTCCAGAAGGCGCTTGAGCTCAAGATTTTCGAGGACCAGAAGGACTCGATCAAACTCACGAGCCTTGTCTCGAATGTGGTCGACCGGGATACACAAGACAAGATCGACGTGGTCAAGAGCCGCCTCATCAAGAACTTTGGCTACGACGATGTGAGTGCCACGGACGTTCTCAACTATGTGGCATCAATCTTTGCCCGAGGTGATTCCAAGAAAACCTGATCGCTCCGACGACCGAAACCATAGACTTCCAGGTGACTTGTGGTCCATCGAATTGACCCCGATACGAACCGCTTCAAGGAGATCGTGCGGGGTAAGATCAAACATAACCTGAAAAAGTACATCTCCCATGGAGAGCTCCTCGGGAGGCAGGGCGACAATGTTGTTTCGATTCCGTTACCCCAGATTGAGCTCCCTCGTTTCCGATATGGCCAGCAGCAGACTGGCGGGGTGGGCCAGGGCGAAGGAGAAGAGGGCTCCGCGCTCCAGCCGGGGCCCGGTCAGGGCCAGGGCGCAGGAGATGCCGCCGGCGAGCACGTCCTTGAGGTCGAGGTCACGCTGGAGGAGCTTGCCGAGATCTTGGGGGAGGAGCTTGAGTTGCCTCGAATCGAACCGCGTGGTGAGCGCGCGGTGGATTCGTCAACCGACAAGTATACCGGGATTCACAAGTCCGGCCCGGAGTCCCTTCGCCACTTCAAGCGAACGTTCAAGGAGGCCTTGAAGCGTCAGATCATGGCCGGCCTCTATAACCCCGAGCGGCCTGTTATTGTCCCTGTTCGCGAGGACCGCAGGTATCGATCGTGGAAGCAGAAGTCCGTCCCCGAGTCCAATGCGGTCATCATCTACATGATGGACGTTTCGGGCTCCATGGGCACCGAGCAGAAGGAGATCGTCCGGATTGAGAGCTTCTGGATCGACACATGGCTCAAGGCCCAGTACCGACAGATCGAGACTCGCTACATCATTCACGACTCGGCTGCACGGGAGGTTGACCAGCACACCTTCTTTCACGTCCGCGAGTCTGGCGGAACGCGAATCTCTTCCGCCTACCAGCTCACCAAGGAGATTGTCGAGAAGGACTACGACCTCACCCGCTGGAACATCTATCCATTTCACTTCTCCGACGGCGATAACTGGGGTGGCGAGGACACGGCACTTTGCATGAACCTCCTCAGGGGGTTCCTCTTGCCGTCTTCCAACATGTTTTGCTACGGGCAGGTCAAGAGCGCCTACGGCAGTGGGCAGTTCATCAAGGATCTCATGGATTCCTTTGCAGACTGCGACAACTTGATCCTCTCGGAGATCAACAACCGCGATGAGATCTATCGCTCGATCAAGACATTCCTGGGGAAGGGCAAATGACCGAGCACCTCACGCAAGACTTGCTCGAGATGCGGGACGGAGTTCGGCAGCACGCCCGTGACTTTGGCCTCGACTTCTTCGAGGTAAGTTTCGAGCTTCTTGATTACGACCAGCTCAACATGGTGGCCGCCTATGGCGGTTTCCCAACCCGGTACCCACACTGGAAGTTCGGGATGGAGTT
Organism: Planctomycetia bacterium; assembly: GCA_005772855.1. Taxonomy (GTDB): domain Bacteria; phylum Planctomycetota; class UBA8108; order UBA8108; family SXIK01; genus SXIK01. Next base: position 5,246 of record SXIK01000193.1, read on the forward strand.
CGAGGAGCTACAGAAAACATATTCGTATGGTCTCTCGAAGATCTATGAGCTCGTGATCAACAACGACCCGTGTTACGCGTACCTCATGAAGTGCAACAACCTTGTGGACCAGAAGCTTGTCATGGCTCATGTGTACGCGCACTCGGACTTCTTCAAGAACAACTATTGGTTCTCTTGCACGAACCGAAAAATGATGGACGAGATTGCGAACCACGCGGTTCGCATTCGCCGCTACATCGAACGCCATGGCCAGCGCGAGGTGGAAGAGTTCATCGATTGCTGCCTCTCGCTCGAGAACCTCATCGATGCTCATTCGCCCTACAGCCAGAGTCAGCGCAAGAAGCCGGAAGAGGAGAAACAGGCGGAGAAAGACTTGCTTCAGCCGACGCGTTTGAAGGCGAAGTCCTACATGGAATCCTTCATCAACCCGCCCGGTTTCATGGAAGAGGAGCGGCAGCGGATTCAGCAGAGACTTGAAGAGATGAGAAAGTTTCCGGAGACGCCGCAGAGGGATATTCTCCTCTTTCTCATGGAGAACGCGCAGCTCGAGCGATGGCAGCGTGATGTCCTGTCGATTATCCGTGAAGAGTCCTACTACTTCGCCCCGCAGGGCATGACAAAGATCATGAATGAGGGCTGGGCGAGCTACTGGCATTCAAAGATCATGACGGAGAAGTCCTGCACGACGGAGGAGATCATTGACTACGCAGACCACCACTCTGCCACCATGGCTACCCAGCCGGGCGCTCTCAACCCGTACAAGCTAGGGATCGAGCTCTTTCGAGACATCGAGGATCGCTGGAACAAGGGCAAGTTCGGATCGGAGTGGGAGGACTGCGACGATGCCGCGAGGAAGTACTCCTGGGACAAACAGCTCGGCGGAGGCCGACAGAAGATCTTCGAGGTGCGCAAGATCTACAACGACGTCACCTTCATTGATGAGTTCTTGACGCCGGAGTTTGCCGAGAAGCAAAAACTCTTCGCTTATACGTACAACAAACAGACGCAGGAGTACGTGATCGAGACCCGAGACTTCACGGCCGTCAAGGAGCGACTGCTGTTCAGCCTTGCCAATTTCGGGCAGCCGTATATCTACGTCGACGACGGCAACTACAAGAACCGTGGAGAGCTTTACCTGATCCATCGAAACGATGGGTTCTCGCTCCGTCCTGACCATATGCGCGATACCATGGAAAATCTCTTCAAGGTGTGGCAGCGGCCGGTCCACCTCGAGACGGTCATGGAGAAACGGCGGAAAGTTTTGACCTTCAACGGATCGAAGCATGAAGAGCGGATTGTAAAGTAGAGCCCGGTGGAGGTAGTCTGTCGGCCAGTAACTCGAACGGCGTTCCGACGGAACTGGTACAATCCGCGACGAAAGCCATGGACGCACGCGAGTATCAAGAGTTCAGCGCATCCGCCCTCACCGCTCTGGACGTACCAGCTCGGTTTGTGACCGCAGCTGCGCTCTACGATGGCCATGATGCCGCGATCAATATGGTTCGGCGCGGCCTTGTCGCTGCCGGGGCGGAGGTTGTGCACCTGGGGCACAATCGTGCCGCGGGAGAAATCGCGAAGGCGGTCATCGAGGAGGACGCTGCTGCGGTGGCCGTCAGTTCCTACCAGGGCGGCCACGAGGAGTTTTACCCGTACTTGCGCGGGCTGCTTGACTCCGGCAACGCTTCCCACGTGGTCATTTTCGGTGGGGGAGGGGGCGTGATCCTGCCGGAGGAGATCCGCAGGCTGGAGGCCAATGGAGTGGAGAAGATCTTCGGCCCCGAAGATGGGCTCAAGCTCGGCCTCGAGGGCATGATGCGCTGCATGGTTGAAAGTGCGAGGTGTGCGGCCCGAGGCGCGCTGGAGGCCGCTGTGGACCCTGACCGTCCGCCGGCCACTCTCTCCGCGGAGGACCCGGTCTCGGTCGCTCGTGCTATCACGGCTGTGGAGCTGCGGTTGCCTGGGAACGAGATCGACAGTGATCCGTCTCCCGCAGCTGCCGCGAAGGCCATTGTCCTGGGGGTGACGGGTACGGGTGGAGCGGGGAAAAGTTCCCTCGTTGACGAACTGGTGCTACGCATTACCAGGGACTTCCCTGATCTTCGCATTGCTGTGCTCGCGGTGGACCCGACGAAACGCAAGACGGGAGGCGCTCTCCTGGGAGATCGCATCCGCATGAATGCCGTTTACGGGCCTCGAGTTTTCCTGCGGAGTCTGGCCACTCGCTTTTCCGGGTCCGAGCTCTCGCTTTCAGTGCGCGCGATGACCCGCGTCCTCTCCAGGGCGGGCTATGACCTTGTGATGGTCGAGACGGCTGGCATCGGGCAGGGCTCGAGCGCCATCTGTGACGTCGCAGATCTTAGCCTCTACGTCATGACCCCGGATTTTGGCGGACCGACGCAGCTTGAGAAGATCGACATGCTCGACTTTGCTGATCTGGTCGCGGTGAACAAGTCCGACCGGAGAGGCGCCGAGGACGCGGCCACAATGGTCCGTCGCCAGGTCGCGCGGGTTCGAAGGGGGTCGCCAGCCTTTGTCGCGCTCACCCGAGCGAGCCGGTTCAATGACCCCGGCGTGAACGAGCTCTACCTGGAGTGTGTGCGTCGACTGGGACTGGTCTCGAAGCGCTTCGATCCGTCTCGAACGCAGCCGATCCCTTCGGCGCCGCCGATTTGCATTATTCCCCCGGCTCGGGAAGGGCATCTCCGGGAGGCGGCCGAGTGTGTTCGTCGTTATCGAGAAAAGACCCGCGCCGAAGTCGATGACGTGCGGCGCCTCGAGAGCCTTCGCATTGCGGAGGAGACGCTGTTCTTGCCGGGCTCCACGACCTCTGCGTCTCTCCGTGACGAGCTGCGAGCGACCGCCGCGAAGCAACGCGCCCAGTCGAACGAAGCGCTGGCGGAGCTCGAACGTATCGAGACCCAGCTGGCCGCCTACCGCACTGGCAGGGTCTCGTACAGGGTCCGTGACCGTGAGTTTTCTGCCGACCTCCACAGCGATTCCCTCGCCGGCCTGCCGATACCCAGGGTCGCCTTGCCCGTGTTTGAAAGCCGGGCCGACCTGCTGCGCTTTGCGAGGGAGGAGGGCCTCCCGGGCCATTTCCCGTTCACCGCAGGGGTCTTTCCATTCAAACGCGATGACGAGTCTCCGACCCGGCAGTTCGCAGGCGAAGGCACCCCGGCGAGAACGAACCGCCGATTTCATTTGCTCACAGAGGGACTTCCATCCAGACGCCTGAGCGTGGCCTTCGACTCGGTGACCCTGTACGGCTTTGATCCCACCGAGCGGCCTGACGTTTACGGAAAAATCGGCACCAGCGGAGTCAGCATCTCCACAGTAGATGACATGAAGAGGCTCTTTCGGGGATTCGACCTGACGGACCCGATGACCAGCGTCTCCATGACGATCAACGGGCCCGCGCCAGTAATTCTGGCCATGTTCTTTTTCGCGGCGATTCATCAGGCCCTGGAGAAGCACCGCTCGGAGACGGGGCGTGAGCCCTCGGTGGAGGAGTCCGCGCGCATCCGGGCGCATGTCCTCGGGAGCGTGCGAGGCACCGTCCAGGCCGACATTCTGAAGGAAGATCAGGCCCAGAACACTTGTATTCTCTCCATCGAGTTTGCACTCAAGCTGATGGGCGATGTGCAGGAGTATTTCATTCGAAATCGGGTCCGCAACTTCTATTCGGTCTCGATCAGTGGCTACCATATCGCAGAGGCGGGCGCTAACCCGATCACGCAGCTCGCCTTCACGTTGGCGAACGGCTTGACCTATCTGGAATTTTATCGATCTCGAGGAATGAAGATCGACGCATTTACCCCCAGCTTTTCCTTCTTCTTCTCCAATGGTCTTGATGCCGAGTATTCCGTTTTGGGCCGAGTCGCCCGCAGGATCTGGGCGATCGTGCTGCGCGACCTGTACGGGGCGGATGAGCGGAGTCAGAAGCTCAAGTATCACACGCAGACCTCCGGGCGCTCGCTCCATGCTCGTGAAATGCAGTTCAATGACATCCGAACGGCACTGCAGGCCCTCATGGCCGTCCAGGACAATTGCAACTCCCTGCACACCAATTCGTATGACGAGGCGGTCACGACGCCCACGGAGGAGTCCGTTCGGCGTGCCCTGGCCATTCAGCTCATCGTGCAGAAGGAGCTTGGCATCACCAGGAACGAGAACCCGCTGCAGGGTTCCTTCATTGTCCGGGAGCTCACGGACCTCGTGGAGGAGGCCGTGCTGGCGGAGTTCGATCGCCTCGCTGATCGTGGAGGCGTGCTGGGCGCAATGGAGACGTCCTACATGCGAACACGGATTCAGGAGGAGTCGCTGAAGTACGAGGAGCTCAAGCACTCCGGTGAGCTGCCCATTGTGGGGGTGAACACCTTTCTGGCTCCGCCCACGGAAGCCATGCCAGAGCTGCGCGTCCCGGTTGTTCGTTCCACGGCAGAGGAGAAGCAGGAACAAATCCAGAATCTGGCGGCGTTCAAGGAGCGTAACACGGCCCAGGCGGGAGCTGCGCTGCTCAAGCTACGGGAGACGGCCTTGAAAGGCGGCAACCTCTTTGAGGAACTACTGAACTGCGTGGAGCACGCGAGCCTTGGCCAGATTACGGAAACGTTGTTCAAGGTTGGAGGTCAGTACAGGCGTAGCCTCTGATTTTTTGGCAACCTGCACTTTGAGAGAAGCATGGATCCAAGCAACAATATCAGTAGGGTGGGCGTTGTGGGTGCAGGCGCCATGGGCTCGGGAATCGCACAGGTCTTCGCCCTGAAGGGTTTTCGTGTGCTGCTCATGGACCTCAGTGTCGAGGCTCTCGCCCGGGCGCGCACCGGAGTCGAGAGTAGCCTCGGCCGCATGGTCCGCAAGGGCACGGTATCGGAGGTCGACAAGTCGGCGACGCTGGAGCGGCTCACGCTCGAGCGGTCACTCGGTGCGCTTGAGAAGGTTGACTTCTGTGTCGAGGCTGTGATTGAGGACGTCGATGTCAAACGATCCCTGTTCAAGGATCTCGACTCGCTGTTGCGAGCCGGGGTGGTTCTCGCCTCGAACACTTCTTCGATCTCGATCACTCGCCTGGCGGCGGCCACGACGCGCCCCTCGCTCGTGATCGGCATGCACTTCATGAATCCAGTCCCCCTCATGGAGCTGGTGGAGGTGATCCGCGGACACTCAACCTCCGACGCCACTCACTTTCTCACCCTGGACCTCGTGAGGCGGCTCGGCAAGACGCCGGTCAGCGTTTCGGACTTCCCGGGCTTCATCTCGAACCGTATCTTGCTTCCCATGATCAACGAGGCGGTCTACTCGCTCATGGAGGGCGTCGCGAGCAGAGAGGACATCGACACAGTCTTCCGCCTCGGAATGCACCACCCCATGGGGCCGCTTCAACTCGCTGATCTCATTGGTCTCGATGTCTGCCTTGGCATTCTCGAGATCCTCCAGTCGGGACTGGGTGACCCGAAGTACCGCCCGTGTCCGTTGCTCCGGCGCATGGTCGACGCAGGCCACCTTGGCCGCAAGTCCGGAAGGGGATTCTACGAGTATGGGGAGTAACCTGCTTGCGATGGACTGCGGCCTCACGGAAGACCTGCTGCTCCTTCAACAGACGGCGCGAGACTTTGCGGACCAAGTTCTCAAGCCTGGAGCCTCCCGTCTGGACCAGGAAGAGCGCTTCCCACAGGTGCACTGGAAGCAGCTTGCTGATATGGGATTCCTCGGGCTCTTGATTCCTGAAGAATACGGTGGATCGGGGCTCGGCAATGTCCCCCTGGTGGTTGTGCTCGAGGAGCTGAACCGTGCGTGTGCTTCGACGGGCGTCACCGTGAGCGTGCAGAATTCGCTCGTGGGCGGGCCCATCGTGAAGTTCGGCAGTGAAGACCAGAAGCGTCGCTACCTCTCGAAGCTTGCCACGGGCGAGCTCGTGGGGGCCTACGCAATCACCGAGCACGCACACGGCAGTGATGCCGGCGCAATCGAGACGACAGCAGTCCGCAAGGGTGAGAGCTACGTGTTGAATGGCAGGAAGGCCTGGATCACGAGCGGCGCCACGGCCGGTCTCGTCATAGTCTTCGCATCGACTCACAGGGGCCAGGGCTCTCGTGGCATCACGGCATTTCTGGTCGAAAGAGGCTTCCGGGGGCTCTCCGTCGGCAAGCACGAGAAGAAGCTTGGAATCCGGGGCTCCGAGACCGTCGAGCTCCTGTTGGAGGACGTCGAGGTGCCTGCCGAGAACGTGCTCGGCGAGCCCGGCAAGGGGTTCAAGCTGGCCCTCAGTACGCTCGACGGCGGTCGTATCGGCATCGCAGCCCAGGCCTCGGGTATTCTCGCGGCATGTCTTGAGGATTCGACGCTGTACGCGCGAGACCGCAAGCAGTTCGGGAAGGCTATTGCGGAATTCCAGCCGATCCAGTGGAAGATTGCGAACATGGCAGTTGACCTGGATGCGTCGCGCCTGCTCACGCGCCGTGCGGCATGGTTGAGAGACCAGGGCAGGCCGCATACCAAGGAGGCAGCCATGGCCAAGCTATTTGCCTCGGAAGCTGCCAACCGCGCAGCCACACAAGCCGTGCAAATTCACGGCGGAGCAGGCTACTGCAAGGACTTCGCCGTCGAACGTTACTTCCGGGACGCGAAAATCACCGAGATTTATGAGGGGACGAGCGAAATTCAGCGCCTCGTGATCTCAAGAAACGTGTTGGAAACATGACGTTCCCTGCCTTGAATGATATTGGGCTCGGCGACCGCAAAGTCTTGGCGCGAGCGATCACGCTTTCGGAGCGGGGCGATCCGGCGATCGCGAAGCTCTTCGAGGGTGCTCGATCCGGCGCAACAGGTGCATTTCGTGTGGGGCTCTCAGGGCCTCCCGGTGCCGGGAAGAGCTCGCTGATTCGTGAGCTCGTTCGGAGAATTCGGGCTTCTGGCGAACGCGTTGCCGTGATCGCATCGGATCCCGTCAGCCCCGTCTCGGGCGGCGCGCTACTGGGCGACCGATACCGCATGGCTGGCGTGGCCGACGACCCCGGCGTCTTTTACCGGAGCCTCGCGCATCGTGGCGCGACGGGCGAACTGCCACCCGCCGTCTGGAAGGCCGCCGATCTTTGTGAGGCCGCGGGCTTTGCGTGGATAATTCTCGAGACCGTGGGCACTGGCCAGGCAGATGTGCATGCGCTCAGAGGTGCGCAGGCAAAGGTCATCCTGCACGCCCCAGAGGCCGGCGATGAAATCCAGATGATGAAGGCTGGCCTTCAGGAGACCGCCCAAGTCCACGTGGTCGGCAAGGCCGACCGGCCCGGGGCGAGGGCTTGGGCCGCTGAGTTGGAGTCCGTGCTATCCCTGGATCCCTCGGGGCCAGGGAAGGCCTTCCTGGTCAGCGCAACGACGGGTGAAGGTGTTGACGAACTTCTCGTTGAGTTGCGTCGGCTTCGGGCACTGGGCAAGAGAGAAGGAGCATCGGAGCGATGAGCGTGGTCACGGACTTGAGCGAGGAGGAAAAACTGTTCCGCGACACGGTGCGGGAATTCGCCCGAGCGGAGATCGCCCCAATCGCAGCCGAGATCGATGAAACGAGCCGCTTTCCGACCGAAACGATCGAGAAGATGGCGCCTCTCGGCCTGCTGGGCATTTTGATTCCTGAAGAGTACGGTGGCGCGGGCGCGAGCCTCTTCTCGTACATCCTTGCGATCGAGGAGATCGCATATGCCTGTGGCTCAACGGCTCTCACGCTTGCGGCGCATACCTCGCTCGCCACACTGCCCATCCTCCAATTCGGCACGGGGGAGCAAAAGATGCGGTACATTCCCGACCTTGCCTCAGGCCGCAAGCTCGGTGCTTTTGGCCTCACCGAGAGTCACGCGGGCAGTGATGCTGGAGGCACACGAACCAGGGCCGTGAAGGATGGCCGACGTTGGATACTGAACGGCTCCAAGTGCTACATCACGAATGCTTCCCACGCCTCGATATTCGTTGTGACGGCCCGGACCTCCGACGCCCCCGGCGGTCGAGGCATTAGCTCCTTCATCGTCGAACGTGGAGCCAGCGGTTTTTCAGTTGGAAAGAAGGAGGACAAGCTGGGCCTCAGGGGCTCCGACACGGCGGAGATCCTTTTTGAGGACTGCGTGGTGCCTGAGGAGAGCCTCCTTGGAAAGGAGGGGGAGGGCTTTCGGAATTTCATGTTGACCCTCGACGGCGGCCGGATCGGGATCGGCGCAATGGCCCTCGGCATTTCTCGGGCGGCTTTTCTGGTGGCAGCCCGGCATGCGAACGCTCGCAAGGCATTTGGCTCGACGATCGGCTCCCTCGGTGCCATCCAGGAAAAAATCGCCGACATGGCCGCCGCTATTCATGCCTCTCGTCTCCTCGTGTACGATACTGCACGTCGACGTGAGGCGGGGCTACCCCACACGCGGGAGGCTTCGATTACGAAGCTTTTTGCCTCGGAGGCTGCCTACCGAGTCACGAAGGATGCAATCCAGATCCTGGGGGGGAACGGGTACTCCCGGGAATATCCTCTGGAGAGGTTTTATCGAGATGTGAAGCTCCTCGAGATCGGGGAGGGGACGTCGGAGATCCAGCGGATTGTGATCGCCCGGTCCGTCCTGGAGGAGTTGGTTGAGGCATGAGCCAATCGAATCGGAAGGAAAACAGTTGCACATGGTGAAGGTGGAGCCGGGGATTGCGAAGGGCCGTGCAAGGAGTATCGATCGGCTGGTCATTCCGCTTTTTCAGGATTCTCAAAGCTTGCCCTCCGAGGCATGGCTCTCGTCGAGGGGGCTCGATGGATCCCTCTGTCGGGTGGCGCAGCGTGCGCTTGCCGAGCAGCGATTCAAGGGCGAGCCGGGTGAGTTCCTTCTGCTGCTTGGACCTCAACGCGGAAAAGTTGCCACGGTCGTTCTCTACGGCCTGGGCCGGGAAAAGAAGCTCACCCTCGATTCGCTGCGAAGGACCATCGGCGCTCTTTCTCGCCGATCCCGCAAGGAAGGCATCTCCGAGGTCACGCTGGCTCTTGATACGCCTCACCTGAAGTCGCGGTTGGACCTGCTGGGCTGGCAGCCGTCCGTGAAAGCCATTGCGACCGCATGGATTCAAGGAGGCTACGTCTTCGATGCTTACAAGCCCGGCTTGAACGGCACTGGTGAAAAGAGGAAGCCGACTCGCCTGGTCTTGAGCTCCGAGCTGGAACCGACGGCCATGCGTGGTGGTGTGCGCGTGGGGGAGGTTGTCGGGATTGCAAGTAATTTTGCGCGAGAGCTTACGAACACGCCGGCCAACGACCTTTACCCCGAACGGTTGGCCGAGCTTGCCCGGGCCATGGCGCGGTCGAACGGGCTTTCGTTCTCACTCCTCAGAAAGCAAGATCTCAAACGCCACCGAATGGGCGGCCTCCTGGCCGTGGGGCAGGGAAGCGACAAGCCGCCGTGTCTCATGACCATCCAGTATCGGGCCCGGTCGAAGGCTGGCCGCAGGAAGGCGCCGACCCTCGCCCTGGTGGGCAAGGCGGTTACGTTCGATTGCGGAGGCATCTCGATCAAACCCGCAAAAGGCATGGAGGAGATGAAATTTGACATGGCTGGGGGTGCCGCCGTCCTCGGGGCGATGCAAGTCGTCTCCCGGCTTCAGCCAGCCGTCAACGTGGTCGGTGTGATTCCGTCAGCAGAGAACGTGATCGGGGACTCGGCCATGCGCCCAGGTGATATCCTGCGTACAGCGGCGGGAAAGACGGTTGAGATCTTGAACACCGACGCCGAGGGGCGTTTGATCCTCGCCGACGCACTCGATTACGCTCAGCGGTTCAAGCCTGATTACATCCTGGACTTTGCCACACTCACCGGCGCCTGTCTCGTGGCTCTTGGGACTCAAGTGAGCGGCCTCGTGACGAATCACCACGACTTCGGCCGAAAGATTTTTGAGGCCGGCGAGCGCTCGGGCGAACGCGTCTGGGAGTTACCGCTTTACGAGGAATTCCTGGAAGCGATCAAGAGCAGCGTTGCGGATCTCAAGAACTCGACGGGTCGAAACGGCGGCACGATCACCGCGGCGGCTTTTCTTTCCTGCTTCGTGGGTAAGACACCGTGGTGTCATCTTGACATCGCCGGGACGGCCTGGGCCGAGCGTGACACCGGGCCCTTCACTGCCGGCGCGACAGGTGTCGGCGTCGGGCTCGTCGAGGAGCTCCTGGGCGTTCTGTAGTCAGCACAAAGTCTTGCGCAAATAAGCAGGCTACGGGCACTTCTTTGCAATAGACAAGGCATCCGCCTTCGTTATAATCCCCGTTCGTATTGTGTTAACCCTGAAGCCAAAAGGCTTTACGTTTTTTTGTGAGAGGGAGATCTGTTCCATGAGATATGTGACTCCGTTTTCTCTGAGCCGTCTTCTTGGCGTGACAGTGGCTTTGTACGTTGCTGGGGGGGTGCCTGGCTGGCGCTCGCCCGTGCTCGCACAAGCCCCGCCCGTGGTCTCCTCCGGCAGGGAAGAGGTGAGAGTAAGCCACATCCTGGTTGCGACGAAAGACGAGGCGGAGGCCATCCGCAAGGAGATCCTCGGCCAGGGCGGGGACAAGCAGTCGTTCATTGTGGCTGCCCGAAAACATTCCAAGGATGTCACCACGAAGTTGCTTGGCGGGGACGTCGGTTGGTTTCGGCAGGGCGGTCAGATGGAGCGGGCGTTTACCGATTCGGCCTACAGCCTCAAGTTGGGGGAGACTTCGGAGCCAGTCCAGACCCCCTTCGGCTGGCACATCCTCTTCTTGGCCGATCGCAGAGAAATTGGGAGCAATGTCGACAAGACGCCGGAGGAGACGACGCCCCCGAAGACACCTCCAGCGCCTGTGGCTAGCGATTCGCCCCCGATTGCCATAGCGAATCCGACACCCGCGCCAGACCCAGGGGCTCTTGTGCCGACCGCGACACCGACACCGACTGCGATTCCTGCTCCGACACCTGCCGTTGAGGCTCCGCCGAAGCCGGTTGTTGAGGCGAAGAGGACGCCTCGTTCGGAACAGATGAGCTTCCGCCTCTCGATCGAGACGGTGAAGGCTCAGTCGCTGCAACTCCAGCAGAACACGTTCACCCCGGAGCAGGCCCTCGAAATCAACCTTGCGCTCAAGAACGAGTCCACGAAGGAGCAGAAATTCTTCGCGAAGGAGCTCCTCGCCATGGGTTTCAAGGTGACCGCGATTGGCGAGCAGATCCCGATAGTCGGTGATTTCGCAAGCGCTCCCGAGCCTGCCAGCTATTTCGTCACGCTCAGGAGCAACGAGATTACCGGCATGGAAGTGAGCTTGAGCGACTACTGGAAGGGACTTTCACCCCGTCGCTACACAATGGCCTGGGATGTGAACACGCTCCTTGCGAATGTGGAGGCGAGGTTTCCGAAGATCAAGGCGGAAGCGGATTACACGGCCCTGAGCGAGGCCATGAAGAAGCGCTTCCCACTCACTGTGGACATGGTCTACCGCGACATGTCGCCGCGGATCCTGTACCAGCGAAATCGTCCTCTTGGGGTCTCGATCTTCGAGCCCATCAGGCCCGACGGCAAGTATTACGCGCAGATCAAGCTTGCCGGTGGGGGGGATCCGTTGGTGATCCGACTGGATGTCGACAAACAATTCGCCGCGGTGCGTCATTTTGTCTCGCTCGTCATGGACGGTTTTTATGACGGCCTCGATTTCTTCGATGCGGAGGAAGGAGATTTTCTCCTGGGCGGCTGCCCGACCCGAAATGGCACGGGAGCTCCGAGCGCCAATCTTCCCAGCATGCGCAATGAAGCCAAGATCGAACACAAGCGCGGCACGGTGAGCTTCGTGAGTCGCAACGTGCGATCCAGGGGCCCCATTCGTGGCGGCCAGGTGGGCAGCATTTTTGTCGTCTGCCTCAAGCCTCACCCCGAGTGGAACGATGAGCACGTCCCTTTTGGAGAGGTCACCTCGGGTCTCGAGCAACTCGAGAAGCAGAGTGCCCGCAGCTTTCGTGAGATCACGATCCTGACGGAGGATCAACTTACCAACAAGCCGAAAGCATCCCCGACAACCCAGCCGCTGGCCGGAAACCCGGAAGCCTTGATCAAGACCTCCAAGGGCACTCTCACGGTGGAGCTCTTCGAGGATGTCGCTCGCAACACCGTGGCGAACTTCGTCACCCTCGCCGAGCAAAAGTTCTACGACAAGCTTTCACAGGGCGACGGCAAGCAGCAAGTGTTTGTCATGAAAGACGATGCCGGCAAGCCGTTCCTGCTCCAGACGGGAAGCCCGACGAATGACCTGGATCCATCGGCGGGGCCTGGCTATGCGATTCCCGGCGAGATCAATGCCAGGAACCACCTGAAGGGTTCCCTTGCCATGTGCGTTGCCTATGACGAGGCCAGCAAGAGCCATGTGCAAGATACGGCCGGCAGCCAGTTCTTTATTTGTCTCCAGGCCTTGCCCTACTACGACTACATGAAGGCGTTCACAATCTTTGGTCAGGTCACGGGGGGCATGGACGTGCTGGAGAAGCTGACCGACACCGACAAGATTGAGTCGATCGAGATCACAAAGAAAAAGTCGCATCCCTACACGGTCAGAAAAGTCACAAGCCCGTGACGGGAATTTTGAGCTGATCGAGTTGTCTCGAGCCGGCCCCGGATGTGCGCCAGAGTCGCATGTCCGGGGCCGGCCTTTCTTCCTGAGTGCGCTACCAACGCCGTGCAAAGCAAAGCGTGAAGCTTTCGTTTGCCCTGGAAAAGATCTCCTCAAACGCGAGCGCCTCGCCCTTCTTCGCAGAGCACGCGATCTCGACCACTCCGTCGACTTGGATCATGAGGTGTCGGGTCACCTCTCGCGGCTCTTTCCTCTTTGCGCCGGGTTTGTTCTCGTCTTTTTTAACTTCGGGTACCGGGAAGGGTAAGCCTTCAATGGAGTCGAGCCCTGCGTTCCAATTCAGACCGGCCGATCTGGCGTCATCGGTGTAGAAGACCCGGTACCACTCGAGCGAGCCAGACTTGATAACATCCTTGCTCTCGTCGTGCCTGAAGTCCTTGTACCTGCTCGAAGCGGCCCTGCTGTAGGCCTCGAAATACTTCTTCGCCTCGGCCCACGTGTCATTGTTGGAATAGTAAACTCGGATCTCGGCGCTGGAGTCTGGAAGGAACAAGCCCACCAGCATTTTCTTGTCGTCCTTGTCCTCGAAGAACTCCCAGGACGGGCTGGGAGCCTTGTAGTCGAACTGAAAGGTGTCGCTCACGAAGTAGTCGCCGAGTACCTTTCCGGCGGAGGGCATGTCGAGCTCCAGGATGTAGTCGACGTATCGCTTTTCCATGTTTTCGAGCCCGCCGAAGTATTTCTTGGCCAGCCCCAAGAAATGGTCCTTCTTGAGGGGCTGCTCGAGGCCGATGGCCCAGTACTCGATGAGCAGCTTCTTTCCCTGGTCACCCGAGTTGACCAGGAAGTAAATGAGGGCCCACGCATCGGCGTATTCGCTTCCCGTGAAGGGCTCATGGGGATTGTTGCGCGACATCGCGACGAGCTTGGCGATCGGGCGGTGTCGCTTGAGCAGCATCTTTTCCTGGATGTGCGCAAGTCGGTCCCGGGGGATCTGGCCGATGGTGATTTTCTTCGTCTTGGGATCGAACAGGCTGCCGTCGCCAAAGTAGACAGCCAGGCCCTCGATGAGCCAGATCGGGATATTCTCGAAATCCTTGAGCACGAGACCCTGGTAGTAGTGCGTGCCTTCGTGGCATAGCACGCTGAACGTGGTGCCCGTGAAGCCGAAGGTGCCATGGAAGGCAGTGATCGCCTGGGTATCTGGCCTGTAGTAGCCACCAAGCCCTCGCCCTCCCCAGCGAGCCAGTCGATCCGTTGACATGAACTCCTGCTGGCTCGTGTAGATGAAAACGGGTGTATGCTGGCCGCCACGCTGGTGCTTGCTCATGAACATCTCCGAGAGCTTGGCCCGGATCATCTCCAGGAGCTCACCATACGCGCGAGCGACGTTGTAGGTGGAGTTGCAGTGAACCTCGAAGTTTCTCGTCTTGATCACGTGCCGCTTGGTCCAGTCGATCCCGTTGTACTCCTCTTGCTTGTTGGCGAGGAACCTGGCCGCAGCCTTGAGGCGATCCTCACGGCTCTTTTCAAGCTTCTTCTGCGCCTCCGAAGACTGCTTCGTCCGTGCGAGCACCTTGTAGCGTGAGCTGACAGCCTCCTTGCTGGCCACCGCCGTGGCTGACACGTTATCCTTCTTGACAAGTCTCTGTTCAACGAGCGAGTAGCCCTCCTTGATTTTCGCCTCGACAGCGTCCTCGTCGAGCCACTCCTCTCCGAGCCGGGCATGTCCGAGCTGCGAGCGGGCGGGCAGATCCTGCGGATCGATGCGGATCACCTGCCGGAGCGCTTGTAGACGCTCCGGGAGCAGCTTCTCCCTGGCGCAGAATTCGGCAAGGCCTTTCCATTCCTTGATCTCGGTCGCAGTCTTGAGCCTGTCCGCCTTGCGCTTGAAGAGGGCGAGCAGCTTTTCGGAGGCGGCCCTCTTGACGGAAACGACCTGCTCAAGAGGAAAGGTTTTTCGCTCTCCTCTGACCTCGATAACCGCCTTCTTCTCGGTCAAGTCAAGGAGCTTGCCGCTTACCGTCTTGCCGTCCTTGAACCGGATCCTGTCGAAGGTGGTGGCCGGTGGAGCCTTGGGACTTTTGTCCCCGCCTTTCTCCTGGGGGGAAGCGCTCAATGCACCCAGGCTTGCAACCCAAAGTATCAAGGCGCACTGGAGCTTTCTCATGCCAGAAAATGTTACGGGGGTTCCAACGCGGGCGCCAGCATCGATTGACAGCCTCTCGATTGCTTGTTGTGCCCACGGCACGTAGGTATACTCCCCGCGTGGGGAGGAAGACCTGCCCCCCCGCACCGGCCACCCGGCGGCGTCCTCCCCCTTCAGGCGCTCGAGAAGCGCCGGGCGCCTCCGGCGCCAGTGGTGACTGAGCGTTGGCCAGGATGTCCCCGTCATGGCCGCTCAGAGAATACAATCACTCCTCAATTTCAGTTCGCGCCCCCAGACCATGGATGACCTCGTCGGCACTCCCACTGAGAAGCTCGAGCGGTTCGCCTCGCTCCCCCCTTCCTCGCGCCCACCCCGAATCACTCTGGAGGAGTGGAAGGTGCTCGCGATCGGGGCGAACGCCGTGAGCGACGAATACCTCATTCGTCTTGCGGACCAGTATCGAGCTGCGCTTCATCCCGACCTCGTGGTCACCTACGTGGTTGACCGGAACATCAACTACTCAAACGTCTGCACCTCGATCTGCAACTTCTGCGCGTTTTATCGCAGCCCCGGCGAGGAGGGTGGGTACCTCCACTCCCACGACGAAATCTTCCGGAAAGTCGAGGAGACGATCGAGCTCGGCGGTAGCGGCATCCTCATGCAGGGGGGGCTACACCCTGATTTACCCCTGGCGTGGTACACGACCCTCCTGCGTGAGCTCAAGCGTCGCTACCGGATCCACCTCCATTGTTTTTCGCCCACAGAAATCTACGGAATCAGCGAGGCAACAGGCCTCGCCTGGCGCGAGGTGCTCCTGGCCTTGAAGGACTCGGGGCTCGACAGCATGCCCGGCGGTGGCGGGGAAATCCTGGTCGACGAGATTCGCCGGAAGAGACGCTCCAGGGTGGATAGCCGTGAATGGCTCGAGATCATGGAGATTGCGCACGAGCTTGACCTCCCGACCACTGCCACCATGATGTTTGGGCACGGAGAGGAGCTGGTTCACCGTCTCGAGCACCTCGAGAAACTACGGCAGCTTCAGGACAGGACGGGTGGCTTCATCTCGTTCATCCCCTGGAATTTCCAGCCCGACAATACCCCGCTTGGGAAAGCTTTTCCTGACCGCATGACTGGCTCGGAGTACCTGCGCTGGCTTGCCATCACGCGGCTGTACCTCCACAACATTCCGAACTTGCAAGTCTCCTGGCTCACGCAGGGGCTTGAGGTCGGGAAGCTTGGCCTTCGCTCAGGCGCGAATGACCTCGGTAGCACAATGATCGAGGAGAATGTGATTCGTCCTGCGGGCGCAGCCCACGAGGCCACGGAGGACGTGCTTCGAAATGCGATCCGCGAGGCCGGTTTCACCCCCTGTGTGCGGAATGCTGCCTACAGGCGGCTCGCTCCGCCTGGAGGGCGTGCACCCAGTTATTCCGTGTCGTCCGAGCAACTCCTCGAGACCGCCGGGCGAAATGCCTCGCGATCCGAGGCACGGTCCGAGGCATGATCGTGGAATTGACGATGGATGCTGTTCCGGGCGCAGCGGTTGTCTTCGACAGGAGCTACCGGGGCGTGCTCGACCTTGTGGGCAAAGATGTCTCGGGAGTCATGAACCGAGTTTTCTCGAGCGCCGTGACCTCCGTGGTCCCGAGCCAGGGCCAGCTCTCGACCCTCCTGAGCTCCAGAGGGCGGATCATCGCCGGCTTCCAGCTCTTCCGGCTCGAGGCTGAGGGCGTGAGCCATCATTGGTCCACCGCACCGTCTTCCGCAGGAGGCGATGACTGCGCCGGAGGCGCCCGGTGCCCATCAGGCGCCGAGGAGGGGGAGGGCGCGTTGCGTCTCGTCTTCCTCGAACCGCTGCGCGAGAGCGTCGTGAACGGGATCAGCAAGTATGCCTTCCTGAGCGACATCACGCTGCTGGACCGCACAAGCGAGGTCGCCATCCTCTCCGTCGAGGGACGGAAAGCTGCCCAGGTGCTCCAACCTCTTCTGGGGCGCTCGACGCTACCCCGCTTGCTGCTCGGGCTCGTCCGGGGGACGATCGCCGAAGTTCCGGTCACTGTGGTGCGTTTCGGTGAGTCGCCGGAGGGCGGCTTCGATGTCTGGGTGCCGAGGTCCTCCCTTGCAAGAGTCCGCGGACTGCTGGAATCAAACGCCCGGGAGGTTGGTGGGGGACCCGGTTGTCCTGCCGAGGCGGAAGCACTGAGAATTGAGGCCGGGATTGCGCATCATGGGCGTGATTATGACGAAGAGAACTTTCCCAATGACGCAGGCTGGGAGCCAGCCCTGACGTACGACAAGTGCTACGTTGGTCAGGAGATCGTCGCTCGCATGCGCACTTATGGCCAAGCGAACCGGCGCCTCGCCGGGGTTGTCTTCCCGCCGGGAGCCTCGAGCCAAGTCCCGGCCTCACTGCTCGTGGGTGGTGAAGAGGCGGGTTGCGTGAGCAGCGTGGCCCCGTCGGCCCGTCTGGGCCGCACGGTGGGCCTCGCCATGGTGAAGCGCAAGTTCTGGGAGGCGAGATCGGGCACGGTCCTGGGGGCCATGGGTTCGGTCGAGGTCGAGATCGTTCCACTGCCAATCGTGCGTCTGGATTCGGCAGAGGCGAGTTGATAACCTACCAGGCTTGGTCTGGACGCTGTAGGCGGCGGGCGTGGAGAAATTCTTTTTTGGGAGCGTTGCCTTGATCGTTCTGAAATTTGGTGGAACCTCGGTGGGCGGATCGGAACCCATCCGGCGTCTGGGTGAAATCGTTCGGCGATGCCTCCCGGAGAAACCGATTGTTGTTGTGTCGGCCATGTCGGGCGTCACGAACCGTCTCTTCCGCCTCGCCGACCTTGCCATGCTTGGCTCGAGCTGGGAGAAGGAGCTTGAAGGTCTCGTCGAGCAACACAGGCGTTGCCTGGGAGAATTGGCGCTTGAACCGGCGCTCCTCGACCCACTCTTCGATGAGCTGGAGAAGCTCATCGAGGGCATTGGGTTGATCCGCGAGTGTACTCCGCGCACGCGAGACTACCTCGTGAGCTTCGGCGAGCGTTTCAGCGTCCGCCTGGTCGCGGCCCACTTGCGAAAGGCTGGTATTCAGGCCCTGGCGCTCGACGCCTTCGATGCCGGTCTGATCACGAACAGTCACTTTGGTGCGGCCCGTCCACTGCCGGACGTTGACGCCCGCATTCACGGCATCCTTTCCAGCGTGGCCGGTGTACCTGTCATCACGGGCTATATCGGGAAGGACGAGGCCGGGAACATCACCACCCTGGGCTGCGGCGGCAGCGACTACTCGGCCTCGATCTTCGGTGCAGCCCTCGATGTGAAGGAGATCCAAATCTGGACCGACGTGGACGGCGTCATGACGGCCGACCCGAGGATCGTGAAGGGGGCGAAGTTCATCCCGAAGATGAGCTTCGCGGAGGCCAGCGAGCTTGCATTCTACGGCGCCAAGGTGTTGCACCCGGCGACGATGATTCCCGCGGTCCGGAAGAACATACCGATCCGCGTGCTCAACAGCTTCAGGCCCGACTTCGAGGGGACCACGATCGTTGCCGCGCTCACGGGCCCCGAACGGCATGTGAAGTCGATAGCCTCCAAGGACAGGATTTCGGTCGTCAACATCATTGCCCCGCCGATGATCTTCCAGTACGGGTTCCTGGAGCGTGTGGCACGCATCTTCGCGAAGCATGAGGTGGTCATCGACATGATCGCCACGAGCGAGGTGAGCCTTGCCATGACAGTCGACCCCAACGCCCCGCTCGAGAAAGCGAAGGCCGAGTTGAAGGAGTTCGCCGAGGTGGAGGTGAAGACCGAGCTCAGCCTCCTCAGCGTGGTGGGGGAGGAGCTTCAAGATCGAACGGACTTTCTCGAGATCGTCTTTGGTGTGACGGCCAGACTGGGTGTGCGGATCGAGCTGATTTCCTATGGGGCGACACGCAATAACCTCGCCTTTGTGGTGAAGCAGGAAAAAGTCCGCGAGGTCGTCATGGGTTTGCACGCCAGTCTCTTCGAGGGCGGCCTGGAGCGCCCGCTGGTCTCCCGGTGAAGCTCTGGCGGTTGCTCCCGGTAGTTCCGGGCATTGGATGAATCTCAAAACTTTACGCTGAGCCCGCCGCCGAGCAAGACGGCTTGAAAAGCACCCGCATCGTCGTCAAGGCGCGTGCTCCCCTTGTCGAACGGGTCGATCGTCTGGTACGTGATGCCGATGTGCGCCGCGCCCCACTTCAAGCCGTACTCGAGTCCGGCCTCCAGGGCTCCCGAGAACTGGTAGGCGTTGTCGTAGAGGTTTCCCGCCCTCGTGCCGTTGATTTTCACGGTCACGTTGGAGTTCAGCATGACGCCGGTTGTGCCCTCGAGGTAGAAGCGAAAGCCTGTTGACCGGCTCAAGTCGTCTTCGAAGAGAACTCGCTTCACATTTTCGTAGTCGGTGAAATCCCGCAGCAGGCTGAGAGGAGCGGCGAGTCGCACTCCAATCTCGAGTCCGTACAGGTGCAGGTCGCCCACGCTGATCTCCTGCCCCTGATTCTCGATCGAATCCCCGGGGTGCTCCTGATAGCTTGTCCGGGCGAGGAGTGTGCAGACGGGCACCGGTTGCCAGCCGAGGCCTAGACCGACCCTGTAGCCGGGCTTGAAAAGGTCATCGTAGTCGGCTAGGCCGCCATCGCCGAGCAGCATCAAGCTGTAATCGCCGTGAGCGCTCAGGTGGAGCTTCCAGTCATCCGTGTCCTGGCGTGGGGGATTGTAGGCTTCCGACATCCGCAGGCTCTTTCGCTCGAGCACCCCGTCTTCCCCAAAGACGAGCTCCATTGCGTTGGTGTCCTCGGAGGCCTCATTCAGCCGCAGAAAGGTTTGCTGGTACCCCGCGACCGTTCGGAACGGCGGGAACTGAAACCGGACTCCGGTGTCCACCTTGTCACTGTGAAGGTACCAGAAGTAGTCCTTGCCGCTCTTCCACTCCACTTTTTGGGGCGCTCCGAGCTCCTCGAGCACCTCGCCCCGTGTAGTCTTACGGGGCTCCAGCGCCGCGAACTTCTCACGATCGAGCGGGACCCCCGTGCGGAAACGGAGGATGTCGATGTGGCAGCCTGAAGAAAAGGCAAGGAGAGCCCCGGCCAGGAGGGGGCGGAGGTCGGCTTTCACAGGGGGATCCTTTCGTATCCCTGGCTAGCGGCCGAAAGGGAATCCATAGGCTGCCGTGTTGGCCACGAGCGTGGCTCCCACGTGGTCGACCCGGCCCAGGTCGTCGAAGAAGACAACGACACGATCGTGTTTTTCGTCCTGATTACCGAAGTTGAGAAACAGAAAGAAGATTGCCGTGTACTTCGTGGTCGCATGCTGAAAGACGTAGGCGTGTTCTCGAAGGGGGTCGTGCTCCTTGTTCGAGAAGATTATCTCCTGTGGGGCGCCCAGGAGGCGGGTCACGTCTTCCTTCGCCATCCCCTTCTTGACCTCTGCCAGCCTTTCCGGGGAGATCCGATGGTCCTTCTGGGCTCGTCCAAGGACAGCGCAACCGGGGGCCGAAAAAGCGGCCAACGCCGCGATGATGAGTGAGAATTTCATGTCTTGCCTTTCATCCCGTCGTGCCCATTTTTCTTCAGGATTTCTCTTCAGGAGCCTTCGATCCACGCGTGGCCGACCTCGTAGATCTCTTTCTTCCAGATTGGAACGCTCTTCTTGATTTCCTCGATCGCGAAACGTAGCGACTCGAAGCCTTCGGCCCGGTGCGGCGAGGAGGCCGCTATGAGAACGCTTGTTTCGCCCACTTGCAAGAGCCCGACGCGATGGACGATCCGGATCCGCACCGCTGGCCAGCGCAGCCTCGCCGCTTCCTCGATACGCTCCAGCTCCTTTCGTGCCATGGATTCGTAAGCGTGGTATTCAATCGCGGTGACGGTGCGGCCCCGGTGCTCGTCTCGCACGGTTCCTTGAAACGTCAGGACAGCCCCCGCCGATGGCGCCGCGACCTCGAGCGAGAGGAGTTCTGGAAGGATTGGCTCTCGAGTGATGCTTGCCAGACGATTATCCTCCGCTCACGGGCGGAATGACGGCAATCCTGCAGCCATCCTCGATGGTATCTTCGGGTCGCGCGAACGCCTCGTTGACGGCGAAGCGGCAGGTTTCGAGAAGGCCCCGCAGCTCGGGGAAGGTTTCCCCAATGCGATCCGAAGCAGCCTGTACACAGCTCCCCTCGGGAAGAGAGATCCTTGTCGCTGCCGTGCCGGCGAGCTCCCTGGCTCTTGCGAAGAAGAGCACTTCCACTTCGATCATGCCCCAGATTTTGGGTGTTCTTGAGGCTCTTGTCGAATGGAAAAGCTTCTGGCCGGCGCGCGGAGGAAGGCGAGGCCCAGGCGGAAGATCAAGCCGAGCAGCACCCCATCGAGCCCGAGCATGATGAACGCCGGGGCTCTTGAAGGGAGACTTGCAAGAAGGCCGAGGCTGGCCAGTGCGCTGAGGCACGTCAGATAGAGGCTCAGGATGGAGAGGGCGAAGAAGGCGGGGCGTTTCTGCCGAGTGATGCCGAGCCCGCAGCCCGTGAACGCGATCCCCAGTCCCAGGAATCCGATCCAGTTGTAGTCGCGAGGCCAGGGGGCGAAGGGGCACCAGCCATGGAAAATGTGGCTCCAGTGATTTGGGCTGACGCCCTCGGTGGCGATCCCGAGAGCTCCGATGAGTAAACCCAGTAGAATCACCGCACAGCCCCCCCCGTAGATCCAGAGGTACTCAGTGGTCAGCTCGGGACGGTATCCGCAGCGATCGCACCTCTCGGGCACCCTGGAGATGACGGCGCTGCAGTTGGGGCAGTTCAGAGGCATGAGGCAATTCATTGTACAGTAGGTGCCCGGGCTCCGTGCGGCTCTGCCCTGGGCGAGGAAGGTGCTTTGTTGACTCCTCTTCCGTTCAGTAGCTACACTGCGTCCTTGAGGAGGGAATGTTTACGAGGAACTCTTCAGGTGAAATGGTGGTGAGTCCATGGCCAAACTGGTCGTGCTGAACGGTGAGAAACAGGGGACCGCAATCGAGGTCACCCGTCCCCTCACGATCGGATCGAGCCGCAACTGCGATCTCCACTTGCGGGACGCACGAATCTCGTGGAATCATGCAAAGGTCTCGCTGGATGGCGCCGACGTCTTCGTCGAGGACCTCGGCAGCGCGAATGGAACGCTCCTGAACTCAAGCGCGGTCCAGCGTGCCAGGCTCCAGCCCGGCGACACGCTCGAGATCGGCGGCACGCGGATCGAGCTTCAGGGCGAGGGCGCGACGCGCCCCGTCCCCCCACTGCCCCCACCCCCCCCACCCTCCCCCTCCGAGACCGAGCAGGCGAAGCTGGCGCTCGCCGCTCTTACCCAGGAGAACGAGCGCCTCGGGGCGACTCTTGAGGAGGCGCAGAAGGGCGCGGCCTCGAGCGAGAGGAAGGCCGCGAGTCTTGAGAAGAAGGGGAAGGAGACGGCGCTGGAGCTGGCCCGGCTCGCGAAGGAGCTCAGGGACCTGAAGGCGCTCGAGTCCAGCTCTGCCCGCAAAGCTGAAGAGGCCAGGAGCTCAACCTCGGAGCTCAGGGCCGAGACTGCGGCCTTGAAGACCGAGCTTGCGGCAGCGCAAAGGGACCTGGATCGCTCCGAGAAGGAGCGGGAAAAGGAGGTCGAGCGCCAGAGGCGCGAGCTGGAGCGTGTCAGCGCCGGGTCTCGGGAGCTTGAGCTCTCCCTGCGCAGGGCGGAGGTTTCTGCCGAGAAGGAAAAAGACTCGGCGAGACAGGCCTCGCGGGATCTTGAAGCGGCCCGCGCACAGCTCGAGGCGTCGCGTTCCGCCCTGGAGCTG
>SXIK01000194.1 GCA_005772855.1 Planctomycetia bacterium
GAACGCCAGGAAAAGGACGGCTCCTGGTGGGATTACCCCCTCTATAGCTTCCACAAGCCATATGGCACGGCCTACGTCCTCCTGACGCTGATTCGCTGAAGCCGGGACAGTCCCCAGTTCGGCCTGAATCACCCCCGAAACTGAACACAGCGGCTGCATCTAAATTAACTGGTAAGCACTTATACTCCGAGCGGCCATGATTGGGACATCCTGACCAGAGCTCCCCCGCCATCGGCGCCGAGGCGCCCGACGCTTATCGAACACCTGACAGCCTGTTGAACAAGTCCGCTCAGGCAGCGCCAGACCCAAGTACAAGCGCAGCAAGGAAGGGGGTCAGGGCGACCCAGATGGCAGCCTTGCCGCCCGGAAGTCGGCGTGAACCGTGAAGCGCGCCGCCGGGGGGTTTGCGGCGAGCTGGTGCAGCCGCAAACGGCTCGGAGGGACCCGCGCCAGCCGTAACTGGCGGCTCCCGAGATCTCTGCCCCGAAGACGCACGCGAAGGGTGCGACAGCGGCAGACCCGGAGCGAGCACGAACCACGTGACAGAGGGGCGCCTCTGGCGGCGGGTACGGAGGAGCTCTTCCTCCCCCGCGAGGAGCACATGCAGAGAATATAAATTTTTTGGATTTTCTTCTGGATGGGCGAACGCCTGTTCTCTATATTACGCATCGTCCACAGCGAACATGTGTTTGCTAGTGACCCTCAGGCGGGAACGATCGAGCTAAAAACGAGCGAAAGAACGCGTCGAGAAAGCCACCAGAACCCATGCCTCCCCATAACTCTCCTAACTCACAGTTCGACTCCTCACAGTTCGACTCACAGCACAATTCGCAACCTCCCATGCCACTTACCAAACAACAGCGCGCCATTTTGGACGCGATCGCCTTCTTCCTCCAAAAGGGGGATCTGCCAACAGTGCGGGAAGTAGGGGCCCTGGTGGGGCTACGCTCGCCAGCGACGGTGTTCAAGCACCTTCGCGCGCTCGAGCGGCGCGGCCTGATCTCAATCAACGGCAAGAGTCGTGGGATCCGGTTGCTTCAGTCCGACTCCCACACTTTCACAAAAGCCACGAAGGCCGGAGCCTTTCGTGGAGTGAACGCCTCCGGAGAAGTACTACGCCACCAGGTCTTGCCGTTCCCCCAGCAAGATCAGCAAACCGCTTCCGTCTCCATACCCGGACGTATTCCCATCATCGGGGCCATTGCCGCCGGCAAGCCCTTTGAGAGCTACTCGGATGGCTTTGGATGGATCCCGGACGGCGTGAGCGAAGACGGCCTCTATCAAGGCTCAAGAGGGAGCTCGCCCGCCGCAACAGCGCCGCAAGGAAGCGCCCAGGAGATCTCCATCGACCCGAGCATGTTTGTGGAGAGCGGCGAGGTGTTTGCTCTGCAGGTCGAAGGGGACAGCATGGTCAACGCGGGTATTTTGGACGGCGACTACGTGATTATCCGTAGGCAAAGCTCGGTCGAAGAGGGCGAGATTGCCGCGGTGATCATCAATGGAGAAGGTACCCTCAAGCGTTGGAGGACGCGATTCACCGGGAAAGATGGCACGACAAAAGCCGTAAGCTTGATCCCAGCCAACGAAAAATTTACGCCCATTGAAATCTCCGAGGAGGACGCCAAAGACGTCCTGGTGATTGGGAAATACGTCGGACTCGTGAGAGGAAACCTGCGATTTCTATAGTGGTATCAACTCCTGCGAGTTGACGACACGTCTATAGCCGGCCATCGCATACCACGCCTTGTGTGCCAACCCAGGGCGTTCCTCTCACGAGTTATTTTCAAACTTGTTTTGCCCTTAGAAAAGTCTTGCCAACGCCCTTTGGCCCACCCCGTGTCAACATCTCCCCATGAACGAAGTCGCAATCAACGAGCCCTTGCGCAGGGTCTATGTCCTCTTCGAAGAGGGAAAGATCCGGCCCATGGCCATCGAGTGGGGAAGGCAAGCATCGCAAAAAGTAAAGATATCGCAAGGAAACTCGCAAGAGACTTCACGACAAATACGCGTTGTGCGAGTCAATTCCAGTTGGGTCGATCGATCTCTCCGCCCCCACCGCCATGGCTTCTCCCTCACCATGGAGACCGGAGAGATCTTTCAAGTGAGTTACGAGGAGGGCAACCCCGTGTGGAGACTTGAATACGTTCTCACAGATGGTTGACCATCGTTGGAAGTGTGAGAGGCAGCTGTTGCAGCCACCAGGGTAGGGTTCGAGCCTTTAGAACGTGGTTCACAAAGGAATCCGTCGGCCGTGGCCAGGATGAACTTTGGGGATCGGCTCCAGGCTCGCGGTAGAACACAAACGGGTGCTTGGTGCTGCACGGCTGCCTGTCACACTCCTGACGACGATTTTTGGGTCCTTCCAGCTCTCTCTTTCCTTTCCATGCGGCTTCTTCAAAGTCGCAAACCGCCTCGGAGGTTCTCTCATCCACCTACCTCCGAGGTGGTTTCTTGAGGTTTTTATGCTTCCCTGCATCCTTCACGTTGATATGGACGCATTTTTCGCCTCCGTGGAGCAGCTTCGCAATCCACGCCTGCGAGGCAAGCCTGTGGCCGTGGGGTCCGGAGTCATTGCTTCAGCCAGCTATGAGGCCCGCAGCTTCGGCCTTCAAGCCGGTATGCCGCTTCAGCGAGCTCGCCAGCTTTGCCCGGAAGTACGAATCCTCCAGGGTCACGCGGCCATTTACCGCTGCTTCAGTGAACGAATTTTCGTGATCTGCGCCGAGTACTCTCCCGCTCTTGAAATCTACCTCGACGAGGCCTACTGCGACTGGAATGGCACGGAACGGCTCTACCCCAATCCTGAGGTGGTCGCAGCCGAGATCCGGAGAAGAGTCGAGGAAGAGACCGGCCTCACCGTGACCGCCGGCATCGGGCGCAACCGCATGTTGGCCAAGATGGCCTCGAAAAGCGCCAAGCCAAATGGGCTCCGTCGCATCTGTGCCGAAGAGGAGGACAATTTCATCCGCGGTCTTCCTGTCAGCCGCCTCCCGGGCGTGGGCCCCAGAACGGAGCGGCTCTTCCAGAGACTCAACATCCATACAATCGAGGAGATGCGTCTCCTCTCGCGGGAATCGCTGCGAGCCATGCTGGGCGTTCCAGGGCTCATACTTTTCGATCGCTGCCGTGGCCTCGACACACAGCCCGTTTCGGCGCGAGAAGTCCCCCGCTCGATTCAGCGCGAGACGAGCTTCCACAAGGCCACGACTGATCGCGAAACTATCGAGGGCACACTCTACTATCTGACCGAACGCGCCGCCAACACGGCGCGTCAGCTCAGGCTGAAGGCGCGTCAACTCGGAGTCAAAATCTGCTACCAGGACGGAGAGGAGGAGCGATCCATCCGCAAGCTTTCTGAGCCCACAAGTTTGGACCCCGATCTCTTCGTGGCCGCTGCCGCCATCTTGCGGATGCTCTTCACTCGCCGAGTGGCCCTCCACCGAGTGGGAGTGCTCTTGGCCGGGCTCGTCACGGAGGACGGACTCGAGCAGCTCTCGCTCTTCGACGACACTGGCACCAGCCTCCAGCCAAACCCCGAAGACGCGCTGGTGACACGGCGACGAAAACGAAGGCTCATCGAAAGCCTCGATGCGATCCGGAAACGCTATGGGCACGCCTCTGTGGTGTGTGGCCAGTCGCTTAACCTCCTGGGAAAGCTGGAGCAAGACGACCACGGCTTCATTTTGCGAACGTCCAGCTTGACCCAGTGAGGTGTTCCACCTCGCGCGCGCACACGTGAGACATTCCGAATGGGCAGAGGAGGACCACCCCAAGTCTGCAGTATGTTTCTGCTGGTCCGGAAGGCGAACCCCCTCCTCGGCGCCTGATGGGCGCCGGGCGCCTCTGGCGCGAGCAGCCGCAACCTTTCGCAGGCTGCAAAAGGTCTTATCACTGAACGCAAACCTTGTCACCATCGCCATGCTGATCCCGCTACATGTAAAGAGCCACTACTCCCTGGGGCACGGGACGGCCTCGGTAGAGAGGCTGATCGAACGAGCAGCCATGGTGGGCCTCCCAGCCCTCGCTCTCACGGATCGGGAGAACCTCTACGGGCAAGTCCTGTTCCACAGACTTGCCCGGGAGCGAAACCTGCACGCCATCACAGGGGTGGAGATCGATGGCCTCGTCCTGCTCGCTCGAGACTGGGAAGGCTACGAGAACCTCTGTCGCATCATCACCTGCCGAAAACTCAACATGGCTCCGCAACACTCACCGCTGCAACCTTCAGAGCGTGCAAGCCTCTCCGGCCTGCTGGGCGGCCGCACGGGTGGTCTCTTCGTACTCGCGGACGATCCAGTGACGCTGGAAGAGCTCATCGACTGCCACATCCTCGATCGAGCGTACGCACGCTTTCGCCTCCAGCGGCCATCAGCCTCGAGCCGCCGCGTGACTCACGAGGATGCGCTCTTTGCAGCCTCCAGGCGCCTCGCAGTGCCCATGATCGCCGACCCCAACATCGACTTCCTCGACCCCGGTGACCGCACCTTGCACGTCCTTTCCACTGCGATTGGACAAAATCTGCTCGTGTCTCAGGTCGAGGAGCAAGGTCTCGTGGCACGAGAGGGCCGTCATTTCCCGGGCCCGCGGGAGTGCGAACGACTCTTTGGCGATGTGCCCGAGGCGGTCGCAGAGACAGGGCAAATCGCCGAAGCTTGTCGGCTGGATCTCAAACGCTCGAAACCGATATTTCCTTGCGTCCCGCTACCAGCAGGCGAGACGGCCTACTCTCACCTCGCAAAGCTCGCCTTTCGAGGTCTGGAGGATCGCCACAAGGTAATCTCGTCGACTCACCTTGAGCGACTCTCGCAAGAGCTCCACGTGATCGAAAAACTCGGCTTTTGCGAATATTTCATCGTTGTGGGCGGAATCGTTCGATTCGCACGGGAACGAGAGATTGAGGTCGTGGGTCGGGGATCGGGGGCCAGCTCGATCATCGCCCATGCGCTGGGCATCACGAACGTAGATCCCATCGAGCACCGGCTCTACTTTGAGCGTTTTCTGCACGAAGGTCGAAGCGATCTACCCGACATTGACGTCGATATTTGCTGGATTCGCCGGGATGAGGTCATCCAGCATGTCTATCGCACGTATGGCGACAACCGGGTCGCCATGATCTCGTCACACGTCACCTTCCAGCCTCACCTGGCATTCCGTGAAGCGATCAAGGCCTTTGGTGTTCCCATCAGCGAGGTCAACCGCCTTTCCCGCAAGATCCCTTACTTACACCCGGAAGTGGACTCGAAAACTCCTCTCCATGAAATTATCAGCACGTCACCCATTGCCAGGGAAATCCCGCTCGCCGAGGAGCCGTTCCGCACAGCCATCCCGCTGGCCGAAAGGCTCCTCAACCGGCCCCACCACTTATCGATACACCCGGGCGGTATTGTTATCGCCGACCGCGATATCGACGCTTATGTACCGCTGGAGCGGGCGGCCAAGGGCTTTGTGATCACGCAGTATGACATGCACTCGATCGAGGATTTCGGCCTCGTGAAAATCGATCTTCTCGGAAACCGATGTCTGACCGAGCTTCAAGAGACGCTCGATCATAAACGGCGGGACGGAGTCGACCTGCGCCTCGCGGACATTCCCGACGCCGATCCCGGTGCCCTCGAAGTCTTGCAGTCCGCGCAGACACTCGGCTGTTTTCAACTCGAGAGCCCAGCCATGCGCTCGCTCCTCAAGAAGCTTCAGGTTCGCAACATTCGAGATTGCATTGCCGCCGTTGCAATTATCCGTCCCGGGGCTGCTGCTGGAGGCGCCAAGAAGTCCTACATCCGGCGCTGCCGGGGCGACGAGGAACCTTCGTACTTGCATCCTTCGCTGCGCAGGATCCTGGAGGAAGCCCACGGCGTCATCATTTACGAAGAGGACGTCATGTGCATCGCCAACGCAATCGCCGGCAGCTCCCTGGCAGAAGGCGACGCGCTCCGAGCCGCGATCAAGAAGCATCGCCACCCCGACGACATCCGCGATGTGAGAAATGCCTTCCTGCGACAATCCATTCAAAACGGAGTCGAGCCGGACATCGCGCAGGCCGTCTGGCGAGACCTCACGAAGTTCGCCTCCTACTGCTTCAGCAAGGCCCACGCCTCGGGTTACGGAGTACTCGCGTACCAATCAGCCTACCTGAAGGCTCACTTCCCTGTCGAGTTCGGCTGTGCCCTCCTCAACAACCACGCCGGAATGTACTCGATCCGCACGATCGCCGAGGAAATAAAGCGCAGGGGCGTACGGATCCTCCACCCTGACGTCAACCGCTCGGAGGAACGATTCACAGTCGAACAGATCCAGACCAGCGACACTCTCTCCACCAGGGCCGTGCGCATTGGACTCGGTCGCGTAAAGGGGCTTCAACTCACTTCACTCGAAGCCATTCTGGTTGCCCGTCAGTCGGATGGGCCCTTTCAGAGCTTCAGCGACTTTCTGCGCCGCGTACAATTCCCTCGCCGGGAAGTCGAAGCGCTCGTGCTGG
Organism: Planctomycetia bacterium; assembly: GCA_005772855.1. Lineage (GTDB taxonomy): Bacteria > Planctomycetota > UBA8108 > UBA8108 > SXIK01 > SXIK01. The sequence goes on from SXIK01000194.1 coordinate 6,476, forward strand.
CTGGAGCGTTCAATAATTTGCCACCTCCTCGCTGCGCCACAGAACCGCTCAACCACCCACAGCTCCTCTGGGAGCTTGAGATCTCGACGAAGCCTTCCCGATCGCCGGACCGAACCTTTGACCTGAATCCTTCCGGCTGGCTGGACCTGGGCCCAAGCTGCATGGTGTACCCGGCGTTGCGCCCATTCTCACGCCTGGAGCAAATTCAAAACGAGCTCGACGTGCTCGAGTTGGCTGTCACGGATCATCCCCTCCATCACTTGCGCAACGAGGCTCGCAGGAGAGGCTATCTCACGACTGAGGATGCGGTGAAAAACACCGGAAAGCGTGTCTGCATCGCTGGACTCGTAGCTGCATCCCGAAGCGTACGCACCCGTAGAGGTGACACCATGCAGTTCCTGACGATCGAGGACGAGCACGGCCTCATCGAGGCCATCCTCTTTCCTCCGGCGCACCGTGCTTACTCGGCTCAGGTGAGCACGCTTGGACCCTTTCTATTTGAAGGTAAGGTGGAGGATGACCAGGGTGCCGTGAGCCTCAACGTCTCTCGAATCGACCGATGGGATCGACCCGAGAAGAACCCAACCCCCTGAAGACTACGGATTTCAATCTCCCGTCGAGCTCTTCTCAAAAAACTCCTGATGGAGTGCTCGCACGCCATCCTCAGCCCGGTCTTCTGGAATGACGCAGGTGAGCATGAGATTCGAAGTGCTGATGAGGTCGATGTTGATGCCCGCGTTGGCGAGCGTCGTAAACATACGGGCCGCAATGCCAGGCTCTCGCTGCACTCCTTCGCCAACGAGCGAAACGGTGGCGACATTCTCGTCAACCACCGCACGCGCCCCGCTTACGAGCTGGACCAGATCGCCAAGAATCTGTCGCACAAGCGGAAGCTTGTCTCCTCCTACCAGGAAAGAAATGTCGTTCTTACCTCCGCGATGCTCGGCCTGGACAATCAGGTGAATATTGATGTCTTGCTTTCCAATCGTGGAAAAGACCTTTGCTGCCACGCCCGGCTGGTCGGGCACGTCCACCAGCGAAATCTTGGCAACGTTCTTCTGATGCGCGATGCCTCGCACCGAAACCTCTTCCATGACACGAAACTCCTTCCTCGCCTTCTCCGGAGAGCAAATTACAGTGCCGGGAGCGTCTCTGTAGCTGGTCGCGACGAGCACCGGCACGTCAAACCGCCTCGCAATCTCGACGGATCGGGAGTGGAGCACCTTGGCGCCGAGGATCGCCAGCTCGAGCATCTCGTCATAGGAGCACCAGGACATCTTGAGCGGCTTCTCGACAATGCGCGGGTCGGCAGTATAGACCCCGTCCACGTCGGTCAGAATCTCACACTCGTCGGCTCCGATCCCGACGGCGATTGCCACAGCGCTCGTGTCGGACCCGCCACGCCCCAGGGTCGTGATCTGAAGATCCGCTGTAATCCCTTGAAATCCTGCAATCACAACGATCTTGCCGCTTCCAAGCTCCTCAAGGATCCTGACTCCGTCCACGCCCAGGATGCGAGCCTCGGTGTGTGAAGAGTCCGTCCGCATTCCGGCCTGCTGCCCTGTAAAACTCACCGACGGGATACCCAGCTCCGCGATCGCCATGGCCACCAGGGCAGTGGATATAATCTCACCCGCATGAAGCAGCATGTCCATTTCGCGGCGCTGAGGGTGTTGCGTGATCTCCTTCGAAAGTTTGATCAGGGAATCCGTGGTCTTGCCCATCGCTGAGACTACGACCACCACGGCCTTCCCCTCGCGGTGCCTGGCGACGACACGTCGAGCCACATTCTTGATCAGGTCCGCCGTGGCCACGGAGGACCCACCGTACTTCTGAACAAGGATGGGCTTCGCAAAAGACCTACGCGTCAGCAGGTTTGTGCCTGACGCAGCCAATATTTTTTCCGTCTTCATCCGAGAAAGTCATTCCGAGGTAATCTGGCGCCACAATCTTGTACTCGGCGGAGACGTCGTACTTCTTGAATTCGGCAACCCCGATCTCACCCAGGCGAATCCCTTCCCCTGCCGTGAAGGCCGCGACGGCCGGTCCGGCGCCACTGACAAAGGCCCCCAGGCAGGATCGATGCTCATTCAGGGCTTGCACCGTCGCACCCATGGGCGGGAAGAGCGGGAAGCGCCGGCGCTGGTGAATCTGATCACCTATACCATGAATCAAGTACTCACGGCGATTCAGGAAAAGACCCGAGAGCAGAAGACCCAGGCGCTGCAGGTTGAAGACCGCCTCGGCACGAGGGATAGTCAGGGGCAAGACTTCCCGGGCTTTCCGGGTCGACAGTTCCCGATCCGGAATAATCACCACAATCTGTATTCCCGAAGGTACGCGAAGGCTCGCCGCAATAACCTGCTCGTCGATGGTGGCACTGACGGTGAGACCGCCGAGCACACACGCCGAGACATTGTCTGGGTGGCCCTCCACTCGGGTGGAAGCATCCAGCACGGGTGAGCGTTCAGGCGGGGTGCCGTTCTTGATCCACTCACCCAGAGCAATCCCCGCCACCGTGGCGGCAGCGCTCGAGCCGAAACCTCGAGTCAGCGGAATCCCATTCTTGATCCTCAGCATCAGGCCTTCGGGCATGCTGTCGCCAGCGTGCTCCGCCGTCATGCGATAAATCAAATTGGTTCGGTCGAGCGGGAGATCGTGAGCGCCTAGCCCTTCCGCCTCTATCACGAGTCGACTTCCTCCCGGAATCGCCTCAACCTCTAGGTACATCTGCAAGGCGAGGCCGACCACGTCAAAGCCCGAACCCAGGTTCGCAGTGGAGGCAGGGACGTGAACTCTCATGCAAGACGGGAGCGGGTTCATGACTGGAGCTCTCCCGACAACGCCTCGAGCGTTGCCTCCACGACCCGGGGAGGCAACGAGGATTGGATCGCCCGTTCCGGATCCTTGAGCCCGTGGCCTGTCAGCGTGCACACCACGACGCCTTCTCTTGGCATCTCACCCCTTGAAACCAGCTGCAAGAGTCCGGCTACCGACGCGGCCGAAGCGGGCTCGGCAAAAACACCTTCGAGGCCCGCGAGCAGCTTGTAGGCTTCAATGATCTCATCGTCAGTCACTTTGCAGATCCTTCCCTTCGACTCATCCCGAGCTCGAATCGCTCCGTCCCAGCTCGCCGGATTGCCTATCTTGATCGCTGTTGCCAGCGTTTTTGGGGCCGCGACCGGTGCGCCGTCAACCAACGGCGCGGCGCCGGCGGCCTGAAATCCCATCATTCTTGGCAATTTACCGGACTTTCCGCGTTGAAGGTAGTCCCTGTATCCAAGCCAGTGCGCGGTAATGTTGCCCGCGTTGCCGACAGGAATGAAGTGAAAGTCAGGGGCGTCCCCCAGGGAGTCGACAATCTCCCAGGAAGCCGACTTCTGCCCGTCGATTCGATATGGATTCACGCTATTGACGAGCGTGATCGAGCGCTTCTCGGCCGCCTCGCGCACCAGCTCAAGGGCTCGATCAAAATTACCGCGCACCGCGATGACGCGCGCTCCTGCCATGACCGCCTGCGCAAGCTTCCCCATCGCGATGTTACCGTCGGGGATCACGACGAAGCAAGGAACGCCTGCGCGGGCGGCGTATGCGGCCGCAGAAGCCGAAGTATTTCCCGTCGAGGCGCAAATCACCCCGCGGGTCCCTTCCTCCAGGGCTTTCGAAATGGCCATCGTCATCCCACGGTCCTTGAAGGACCCGGTCGGATTGGTGCCTTCGTACTTCAGATGCACCTCAAGAGCCAGCGAACGACCGGCGACCCTTGCGAGGTGACGCTCAAGATTGGATGCTCTCAGCAGTGGAGTGTCACCTTCCTGGAGCGTGATGACGGGGGTTTTGTCCGAAACTGGAAGGTACGCTCGAAAGCGCTCAATCAGCGGTTGTTTGACGCGTGTTTCACGCACGGCGGTAAAGTGGCTATCCATCATTCCTCGATTCGTATGCGCGTCGGGGCTCGGGTTAGGAGGCGAGCCGTTTCAAGATCCCGCAGTGCTTCCGCCACAACATGCTCGGAGGTCTTGTGGGTCAAGAGGACCACCGGCACTGGCTGGTTCACTCGGGCCTCTGGCTGGTGAATGCTCGAGATGCTGATGTGCCTCATTCCGAAGAAGGACGTAATGCGTCCGAGCACACCCGGGACGTCGAGAACCGTCATGCGGATATAGTTCCGTAGCTCGATTCGTTCGATGGGCACGAGCGCGGGGGTCACTCCCATATGCGCGTTGGGCGTACCACGCTCGCCCTTTGCGGCGCGGACAATATCAGCAACAACACTCGACGCCGTGGGTAGGCCACCAGCACCCTTGCCATAGATCAGCATGGGCCCCACGGCGTCTCCCTTCATGTAGACCGCGTTGAATTCATCCCGGACCTGGGCGAGGATCTCGCTGCGCGGGATCAGCGTCGGGTGAACGCGCAATTCCCAGGAACCCTGATCGTTTCGCTTGGCGATCGCAAGCATCTTGATCGAGTAGTTGAACTGTCTCACAAACTCCATGTCCTCGCGCGTGATCCTCTCCAGCCCCTCGGTATAAATGCTCTCCACCGGAATGTGGCTTCGAGTGACAATCCCGGCAAGAAGCGCCAGCTTGTGAGCGCTGTCACCTCCGGAGACGTCGAGCGTCGGGTCAGCCTCTGCAAAACCTTTGGCCTGCGCCTCGGCGAGGGCCGCCGAGTAATCAAGATTTGCAAACTCCATCCGCGTGAGTATGTAGTTGCAGGTGCCGTTCAGTATCGCTGAGAGGCTCGTCATCTGGTTGGCCACGAGACCATTCGAGAGCATCTCGATGATCGGGATCGCCGCGGCCACGCTTGCCTCGTAATAGATGCATCGGCGCTTGGCCCTCGCCTGCGCAAAGAGCTCTGCACCATGAAACGCCAGTGTCGCCTTGTTGGCGGTAACGACATCGCGGCCGTGCTCGATGGCATCGAGGATCCAGGTTTTCGGCTCATCACGACCACCCGCCAATTCCACAACCAGTTCCACGCCGGGATCCCTTGTAACACGGCGAGGCTCTCCCGAGATTTCCACTCCCGAGGAGATAAGGCTCGCCAGATGATGCCGCGGCTTCGAAGGGTTTCGAACCACGATCCGAACCACACGAATGGGACGCCCCAAGAGCCGTGTGAGGTCCTCCTCACGACGTTGAAGCAAGTCCAGCACTCCGCTCCCGACTGTCCCGCACCCAATCATGCCAATCCTGAAGGGCTCAGCCACGGGAATTCAGTAACTCCAAGATGCTTGCTCGAAATGACTTAAGCAAAAATAACCTGCCTCAACCCAGCGCCAAATCCAGGACTTGCACTTGGCCAAAACTTTTGGATTCTGGGATCTTATCTCGGATCGGAAGTCAGTGATATAGAGAGTTTTTCTTTAAATTCTCTTGCGGTGGCTCCTGGGCAAGTACATACTTTTCACCTCGGGCCGGCTTCCATCTCACCCAACTCCAACCCTACCCTTTCGACCCAAACTACCTTAGCCGGCCCGATTTTTTCCCCTCTCGTCAGCAGGGCGGCTCGGCGTAGACGATTTGACGCCAAATTGGCAGCGGCCTCTCCGGGAGTGACTCGAAGCCAAGGCCCTGATACCCCTCCTTGCGCCTTTCCGACTCCGGTGCGAGCCACAACGTTTGGAGGCCTGCCCGGCGTGCAGGGCTGATATCGGAGTGGTAACAGTCTCCCACGTGCAGCGTCCGACCGGCTGAGGTCATCGCCTGTCGCAAGGCCCAGTCAAAAATCTCCGGATGAGGCTTCTCAAATCCCACGGCATGCGAGACGACAATAAAGTCAAAAGCGTCTCCAAGCTGCAGCTCCTGCAGCATACGTTCGAGACGGCTGTCCCAGTTTGACAGCACGCCAAGTCGAACGCCTTCTCCCCGAAGATAGGCCAGAGTCTCCCGGATGCCTGGGGCCACCCGCCAGGGACCGATCGACACAAACCGTTCATAGAGGTCTGCAAAAAAGGGCTGAATTGCGCTATCAGGAATCGCGCCCCCAAAGGTATCGCGAACAATTTCAAGCCATTCCTGCCGAAGGATCAGATCCGAGGTGCAATAATTTCGAGCTCGACTTCGCTCCAGGCTTTTTTTCCATGCCGCTCGAAAACTCTGATTGATGACCACAGGATTCAAGCAAAAGCCGTGGTCCAGAGCAACCTGGGCATAGACGTCACCTACGGAGGGTTGGACACGAAGCAAGGTCCCCCCGACATCAAAGAGCACGGCGTCGAGAGCTCGTTGGCTCATGTTGTCGGCGCTCCAGACAAACAGCCGCCTCGCCCTCGTGCGATCAACACGTCCTCGTACACCGTCTCGATTTGGCGGATATAGGCCGCAACCCCGAAGTCCTTCGCCCGCCGCAAGGCCGCCTGGCCCATTCTTCGAATGCGCTCGGTATCACGCAGCAAACAGATCACTTTCTCGGCGATCGCTGAAGGGTCCGCCGGAGGGACCAGAAAGCCAGACAAGCCATCCTCGATGATCTCGCAAGGCCCACCCAGGGCAGTCGCCACCATGGGACGGCCGAGTGCCAGGGCCTCGATGATCACGCGCCCAAAAGGCTCGGGCTCCACTGCGGCATGCACAATCACGTCCAGAGACTTCATTAACCCCATGGGCTCATTGACATGGCCAGTCCAGCGGACCCTGGATTCGAGTCCAAGTCGTTGCGCCACCTCTCGTGCCTCGGCCTCGTAGGCCTTGTCTTCCCCCGTCGCCTGGCCAATCACGAAGAACTCGACCTCGGGGATCTCACGGCATATTAGCGCAGCAGCCTCGATGAAATAGCGCTGCCCCTTTTTCGGCATGATCCTGCCAACGATGCCCACACGCTTGGGGCCCGGCGGCAGTAAAGGCCTGACGCCTTCGACGGACGCTGCTTCAATCGCGTTGTACACGCGACGCCGGTCGCGAACGCGGGCCCCATTCGTTCCCGAGAACTCGAGCACGGCATCCGAGATGCACACGAGAATGTCCACCCTCGCCGAGAGCCAGGCTGCAAGCCACGAGCACCGCGACAGCTGCCGCTCGTGGGCCACAACAGGAATCCCCGCCAGGGCGCCAGCCAGCACCATCATGGAATCACGCTGGAGATTGTTGTTCGTGTGAAGGATATCGATGTGCTCATTCTTGAGGGTTCGGTAGACGCTCCATGCCATGGGCAACCCGCCGGAGATCGTCCGCGCAAGAGATACTATACCCTTCCGCAGGCTCCCAAGGAGGCCGCGCCTTGGGAGCTTCGAGCGGACCCCGGCAGCCTTTTCGATGTACCCCTCGCGTTCCCAAAACTGCCTCGATCTCCTGATCAGGACGCGCACACCTTGCGCGGCAAGTTTCTCCGCAAAGTGGTTGGGTTGAAAAAAAAGGACGACGGGCTCAAAGCGACGACGATCAAGGCTGGATGCGGTCACGAACAGACTCTCATAAGATCCGCCCAGTCCCCGAATGGTGTTCTCGGCAAGGAGTACTCGACAAGCCAAGGTCAGTCCTCCTGACGCTTTTTTTGCTTCGCGGCCACGTGAAGCCTCGGCTGTTCAGGTGTGGACCGCCACCGCGGGTGGATCCAGGACCACTGCTCGGGGCACTTGCGAATCTCCTCCTCGAGAATGCTCGTCCAGGTCTGCGTGGCGGCCAAAACATCGGCAGCCTCGTCCGCAGTCCTCGGAATCTCGTAAGGAAACCGATGGGAGATTCGGAAGCCTCTTCCGCTCTTCACGAGAACGCAAGTTGCAATGAGCGCTCCTGTCTTTCTGGCGATATCAACGGGAAATGTCGCTGTATATGCGGGCAATCCGAAAAAGTTCACGAACACCCCGCTGTTCGTCCGCAGGTCCTGGTCACAGAGAAGCGAAAGGACTTTTCCGCTCTTCAAGGCTCGGATCATTTTTCGAGCGGATTCATCGGAATAAATGATCTCCAGCCCCAAATCACCACGAAGCTTGTGCAGGAACGCGTTGTATTTCTCGAAATAGAGCCTCTTGGCAACAGGCACGATGAGACCCGGAGCGAAATGGCTGAAAAACATTGCCAGGAGCTCCCAGTTGCCCAGGTGCCCGCCCAAGGCGACGACCCCCGCGCCTTCATGTTGCCGCCAGTCGCTTGCGACCTGACGGACCGAGGCGGCCACCTCGGGAAATCGAGCCTCCAGCCTGGCTCGCGACCAACGCCTCAAAATAACCCAGTCGACGATGACACTTGCCGCGTGGAGAAAGACCCCTCTTGTCATTCGACGTATCTGAACAGGGGACTTCTCAGCACCGTAAACTCTCGAAAGGCTTTGGAGCGCGATCTCACGCTCTCGCCGCAGGATGCAATAAGCCCCGGCGCCAAGGATCCGGGAAAGCGCCCGGCCAGCCGACCAGGGGAGCCGGGAGACGACAGCGTGTGCCACTCGAAAGCAGCAATAGCCAAAGTACCGAGAGGCCGTCTTCCGAAGACGGCTACGCCCTCGCTTTCGCCCCGTCTTCCATACGGGCTTTAGCCTTGATCTGGGCTGATTGGGCTCTTCCGATTCGGAAGATCTCTCCAGGCTCGCGGACTCCTCGATCATGGAGAAGTCTTTGACTCCATTCGACGGCCGCGGTCGAGGTGGCGTCTCGGGCGCTCGGGAGTACTGTGCCACCGGTTGTGAGTCCAGCTCCACTGCGCGGGGCGTGGCAGAATCTCCTCCTCGAGCATCTGGCTCCATTTCGCAGTACCACTCAGCAGATCCCCGGTCTCGTCGTTGGTGCACGGCACATCGAAGAGATCACGGTGGATCACGCGGTACGTATCGCCTTCCCTGACAAGGAAAACCAACGTCATCTTGACTCCAAGCTTCCGCGCCAGCTGGACGGGAAAGGTGGCCGTCTGCGCTGGAAGCCCCAAGAAATCGACAAATACACTCGAGTTTGTCCGAACCTCGTGGTCCGGCAAGAGCCCGAGTAAGTGGCCATTGCGAATCGCGCGGATCGCCTTTCGGGCCGATTCGTCGTTGTAGAAAATGTCGAGCCCAGCCTCCTTACGAAGGCGATGCATGAAATCGTGATAAGGGGGGAAGTAGATGCGGTTCGCCACCGAGACGAGCAGCCCCGGCGTGAACCGGCTGCAGAAAAAAGAAAGCAGCTCCCAGTTGCCCAGATGAGCCGTCAGCCCCACAACACCGCTCCCACTGGCTGCGACCTGATCTCGAAGCGAACGTAAGGACTCTGCAACATGCGGAAATGCAGCGTGAAGGCGAGCGTCCGGCCATCGTCGCAAGATACACCACTCGACATAAACTCCGGCCAGGTGACGGAAAACGCCACGAACGAGGGATCCAATTTCCCGTCGAGAGCGCTCGTGCCCAAGGACGCGGGTGAGACTCGCGCGAGCTTGCCGTCTGTCGCCAGAGAGGAACATGAATGCCACGCTGCCGAGACACCAGCTCATGACGCCGCTCAGGCGGTAAGGCGTTCGAGAGACGATCCCGTGGAGCGTGCGCCCAAGTGCGTACCCAAGGTGCCGAGAGATCTGCTTTTCCCAGCGTTTGCGCTTCCTCGGTAAAATGGCACGATCCACAGGAGTCTTGGTCAAGAGGTGACGCACGATGTGGAGGAATTGGAACCCGACACCCGGAGGGAATCAAGGATGGTTCCGGGGCAGGTGGGGACAAGTTGAGATTGTTCGCACTGAACCGGCCATTTCAAAAATCCACGCCCCCGACTCTCATGGAACCTACTTGAGGGCCAGAATTGCCGCGCGCAGGAGGCCCAGGCACCCAGCGCCCAGCACCACAGGAAAGATGCCCCACCGCCACCGAACCATCCCTGCGAGGGCCAGCACGCTCACGCCAACAGCGAACCAAGTCACTGTGCGAGCGGCTGGAAACAAGACTGGCGATGCGAACCAGACAGCGAGGTTGAGCACAACGCCCACCACAGCCGCTGTCACAGCGGAGAGAGCTGCCGTTAGCTTCACGTTCCCCCGTAGCTGCTCAATGTAAGGCGCGCCAAGAAAGATCCACAGGAAACACGGCAGGAACGTGGTCCACGTCGTGATCAAAGCTCCCAGGGTGGCTGCGACGAGCGGCGGAAGCTCTCCGGGCTGATGCCATGCCCCAAGGAAGCCGACGAACTGGAGCACCATGATGAGGGGGC
>SXIK01000195.1 GCA_005772855.1 Planctomycetia bacterium
ACCAGTAACCAAGTGGTTAACAGCCACCTACTCTACCAATTGAGCTACAGGGGAATTGGATTGGCGTCGAAGTGGAGGGCCGATTATAGGGGGGGTGGTGGGGGAGTCAAGACGCTACCTCGGTCGGGGTCCAGTCCTTATTGGGGCGCCCATGGAGGTTTGCTCATAATGGCGTAAGCTCTGGCCTACTTGCGGTCTCCAAGAGTTTATCGCACGAGGCCATCGACGGATCCAATTTTGGGATGGGTGCGTCAGCGGCCGACAGATCGCAAGACATCTGGGAAGAAAATCTTGAGTGGTTCACGAAAACAAGGCGTACTGGTTCAGCAGGCACCTGGAGCCTGCCGTGTCGAGCTGGAACAACTGTGTCCCTGATTCCCCGAGGTCAACCTTGCGCAAGCTTCTACTGCCAGCCTTGCTGGCCCTCCTGATCGTCGGCTTCGCCGTGACCCTGATGCTGCTGGTCCCTCAAAGATCCGCCGCCCCCGGGTCAAGCTCCGGCGCCTCGATCGGCGCCGATATTGCTGAAGTGCGCCCCGCTGGCCCGGGTTTGGCCGAAAAGCCTCCACTCAACGAAACCTCGGCCACCCGGCGAGTCGAAACCTCCGTCTCGGTGAACAACTTGACGCTCAGTGGGCGAGTTTCGAGCGATGACCTCGCGGGCATCCCCGAGGTGCAGATCCTTGTCCTTCACCGAGCCGCGAACCTTTCGGACGGCTGGGAGCGTGCTTCGGTTCTTCGCTCTCGTCTCCTCGGTCACACGCTTGATTTCTCCGGCCACGCCCTTGCCCAGGGCAAGACGGGCTCCGATGGTCACTACTCCATTGCCCTGGACAGTTTTTCCCTGGGTGAGTATCAGGTTCTGGCACGCCACCTCGTCCTCGGCGCCACTCACGCACGGTGGAGTTTCAACGGCGAGAGCTCGGAGCTGGATTTTCGCCTGGCTCCTTGCGAAGTCATTGCCGGCTTGGTGCTGGATCCCGACGGGCAACCTCTTGCTCATGCCCTTGTGAGCGCCCATCCCGAGAACGACGAAGGTCCCTGGGGCCGCGCCCCGCGATCGGAAATCGTTGCCGACCGATGCGAGGCAAACGCCCTGGGTGGATTTCTCCTTCACGTCATCCCTGGCAATTACAGCCTGACGGTGCATCTCGCCGGTTGGGCTCACCTCTCGGTTCGGAGCATTGACTCCGGTCGTACCGATATCGCGCTAACACTCGCACCCTCGCGCCGAATTCTGGGGAGCACGGTCGATGAAACGGGCGCTCCTCTCGGTGGCGTGACGGTCCTCATTTTCAAGGCCGATCGGGAAGAGGTGGGTACCCGGGGGGGAGCCTCCCGCGAAGAGCGCGGCATTCCTTCTCGGATCCTTCGACTCTTTCGCTCTCCCGATGCGCGAGTGGACTCAGATTCCGAGGGTCGGTTTGCTTTTGGGGATCTCGGCGTGGGGCGATATGTTGTCAGAGCGGAGCATCCCGACCGTGTTCCGGCAGAAGCGGAAGCCGTTCTCGAGGACTCGGGAGACCCTTCAGCACAGAATTCTGCTCCTTCTGTGGAGCTGAAGCTCCCCCGGGGACGCAGTGTTCAGGGGCTTGTGATGGATTCCTCGGGGAAGCCACTCGTTGGCGCCTTTGTGGCGATCACCCCCCAACGAGTGGAAGATCGTGAAGGGTTGCGCGGCACACCCGCCCCGAAATCAGGCGAGGCCACTGTGCGTCAAGCCAACCCCGTCTCACTATTTCGTGTCGAAAGAGCGGCCGAGAGCGATTCTGACGGTAAATTCGTCGTGAGCACTCTGCCTGCTGGCACTTACGCCATCGGTGTGGAAATGAAAGACTTTGTCCCCCAGCGCCGGGAAGGCGTCGAGGCGGGGGATGGAACTGTCGTGCGAATCCAGCTTGACTCTGGCCTCGGGCTCGAAGGCGTTGTGCGATCGAGAATCGACTCTAGTCCGCTTCCCGAAGCTCGGATTCGACTCGCCGTGAATGAAGATGACCGCCGTGAAGTCCGCACGGATGAAGGGGGCAGGTTCGCATTCGCCGGGCTCAGCCCCGGGAAAATTGGTCAGGTGCAGGTGAGCGCCGAGGGCTTCGCCACCCTTGTTTCTGATAGCCTGGTGCTTGCCGAGTCTCCTCCGGTCCAGTCGCACGACTTTACGCTGAACAGAGCGTCGATGATTTCCGGCGTGATCACAGACGGACAGAGTGTGGCGGTCGCCAGGGCTCGAGTCACCGTCGTGCCAGCGACGAAAGAGCCGTCCGAGGGAGCCTCGGGTCTTCCAAACTTCCGTGACCCGAGACGTCGCTCATCGCTCAAGAGCGCCCTCACGGACGCCGAAGGTAATTTTTCTCTCACGGATGTCGATGCTGGCCTTGAGCTCGAGATTGGTGTCGAGCGCGCAGGTTTCAAGCGCTTCCGTTCCGCCCCCTTCACCATCACTCCGGGTGCCGACCTCGAAAACCTGAAGTTTCGGCTGGCGGCCGGAGGCGCGCTTGACTTCACGGTTCTGGATGCTCAGGGGCAAGTCGTCCAGGGGGCGCGAGTTACCCTGGTGTTGAATCGCGAGGGAGACGCATCTGGCCCCGAATCCTCTGCTGCCTCCCGGGAAGCGGAGGGCACTCAGGGCGCCTGGCGCCGAGAGTTCCTTCGAAGGCTCGATGAAGGTCGGCGTACCGTGGTGCTGGAAAGTGGGCAGGACGGGCATGCGCGCTTTTCAGGCCTCGAAGGTGGCTCCTACCAGTTCGCCGTCTCGCGGAAGGGTTTCCAGCCACTGTCCGGCACGGAGTTCGTGGCAGAGGAGAAGGAGCTGAAGAGGATCCTCTGGCTTCTCCCCGAGAAAACTGTCGAGGGGAGGGTGACCGACTCCGCCGGTCAGCCGGTTCCAGGGGCCACGGTTCAAGCATTTGAAGGGTCTTTATTGGGCAGAGCGCCCGAGCTGGCGAGCGACCGGACGGGTCCGGACGGAGCGTTCCGGCTGGCGCAGCTTGGAGATGCACCGTTGGCGCTCATGGTTCGTGCGCAGGGATTTGCTCCGGCCCGGATCACGAACGTCGTTTCCAATAGCACGGTTCCGGTTGTTTTGGAGCGGCTGGGTGCTGTCTCGGGTCGTGTGATGATCGCAGAGACGGGTGCTGCCGTGACGAGGTTTCAGGCGCGACTGGCAACGGCCAGTGACGCCGAATCAACCGCGCTGTCCGGAAGCTCGAGAAGGAGAGGGGGTCAGGCCACGAAGACCTTCGAGGACCCCATGGGCGCCTTTACCCTCACGGACGTCCCGCCAGGGGATCACACGCTTATCATCACGGCGGAGGGGCGTACTGGCGTAGAGATCCAGGTTCGAGTGCAGGCTGGTCGTGAGACGCGAGGCGTGCAAGTGGAGCTTGTCGAGGGGCTTTCGGTAAGTGGCCTTGTCGTTCTCAAGGGCACCTCGACGCCCATCCCAGGCGCAAGAATTTTCGTCCTGCCCGGCTCCGTGGTTCGCGCGAAGGGCGAGACGAGCTCCTCGGCTTCCGAACGCCGTGATGAGCGGAACAAGGAGCGGGTGCGCCGGCTGGGTGATCGAGGTGGATCCCCTGCCGGAGAGTCGGCTGCGGAGCTCGAGGAGTCTGGGCTTTCTTGGCTCCTGGCCCCGGAGCGCGCCGCAGGTGCCCTCGCCGTGACTGATGATGGCGGCGGGTTTCGTCTGAGAGAGCTTCCCACCGGGAAGTATGAGCTACTTGTCCAGCATGACGAGCTCGTTCCGGCTCGAAGGAGCCTGGAGATTGGCGAGGACCGACTGGCTCGATTTGTGCGAATCGACCTCGAGCGAGGAGAAACCTTGACGGGCTCCGTGAGATTCAGCGAAGGAAGTCCTGTGCCCGGCGCAACGGTAATCTTGCGTGGAGTCAACGGGCTTCAGAAACAAGTACAGGCGGACGGGGCTGGTCGGTACGGGATCCTCGGTCTCCTGCCGGGGTCCTACACACTCAGCGCCCGGATTGGATCGAACGGGCAAGGCGTGAGAGGTCAGTCGGATGCCGTCGTCGTGAAGGAAGGCAGCAACCAATACGACTATGTACTCACGCTGGTAGAATAGGAGTTTGTGGATGCGCTTCGTACCCACGAGAATAGCCAAACCCTGGAGAGCCCTCTTCTAATCGAAGACGATCCCTCGCTCTGTGAACGAGTCCTCCGGGGAGACTCCAGGGCCTTCGAGGTTCTTTTTTCGCAGCACCACAGCCAAGTCTTCAGCCTCGTTCGGGGAATTGTCGGGGATTGGCACCGTAGCGAGGATGTCTGCCAGGAAGTCTTCACGACCATCTATCGAAAACTGGGGTCATTCCGGCATGAATCGAGCCTCTCCACGTGGATCTTCCGGGTTGCCGTCAACGCGGCGTTCAAGGCTCGCAAGAAAGATGCCGGAGTCCGGAAATGGCTGTCGACGGTCCTTGAGGATTTTGCCGCTCCTGCGTGTCGGAGAAACGGGGCCGTGGAGTCTTCGGCCGCAAGTGTCGAGCTCGCATTCGCGCTCGAATCGACGGACGTTTTCGACAAGGTGGTACGGCCCCTGCCGGAGAGCCTTCGCACTGCCGTGGTGCTCCGGGAGGCCGGCGGCTTGAGCCATGACGAAATTGCAAAGGGTGCTGGGTTGCACGCGAGGCGCGGTGGAGCAAAGGCTGCACCGAGCGCTCCTTCTCTTGCGGGAGATCTGGAAAGAAAAACTTGAGTCTTTATGAGAAGTGAAGGAACTCCTTCTGAAGCGAGCTGTGAGAGATTTCAGACTGGGCTCAAGGCTTGGGTCGATGGCGAGTGACCTCCGCTCCGGGCACTGTTGCTGGGTTCCCACCTTGAAGTCTGAGAAGGTTGCCGCTCTGTCGAGGAGTACATTCGCAAGCTGACGGCGAAGCTTCAGGATGTCCTTGTCGTGGTCCCAAGGGCCTCGGCGAGAATTTTGGCCTCGCGGGTGGGTGGCCTCGACAATGCGCCCACAGTCCAGAGGGGCTCGCGAATCCTGCGTCTCTTGGGGAAAAGTTCAATGCCCCGGTGAACGATCAGGAAGAGCACTTGAGAGAGTTGTCGGGACAGCCCTCAATGATCACGCAATTGCGCCCCAGGACCGGCGGTTCGGCGCCGCTGAAGAGGTACTTGAGGACGGTGACGGCGTCCGAGAGGTCGATCTTGCGATCTCCGTTTGAATCAAGTAGCTGGATATTATCCGCATCATTCCTTGTTCCATCGCCGCAGGGGAGGCGAGCGATGGAGCCCTGGAACAGGAATCCGAGAAGGTGAACTGGGTCTGAAATGTTGAGGTTGCCGTCTTGATTGCCATCTCCGGGGCGTTGATTGAAAGGTGTCGGATCGGGGAAGTACCAACTCACCAGCGGCGAACCCTTCACCTTCGATGGCGTCAGGGACGTGGCGCCCTGGGTCCCGAGGGAGGCAACTTCAAGTTTCAAGCGTCCACTGGGGGACTGGTTCAACTCGCAGACAAGGAAAAAGTCCAGTCCCACCTCGTTCAGGAGTGGCTCGTTCAGGCCCTGGATTGTCAACACACGAGCTTCCGATGCGAACACACGCGAATCGCCGAGCTTGCGGTCGTTCGAGTCATATTTTCCGTTCCCGTTCGAGTCGACGTGAAGGCGCAGGGCCTTGATGTCGGTCACTTCCTCGCCTTCACCCCTGGGGGCGATCACGATGCCAGTCCAGACCTCGGTCTCCGAGCTGTTCGAGGCCGTAAGGGTGGCGTGAAGGGCGAGATAGGTGTTCGTGCCGACGCGAAGTTCCTCCGGTTTCGTGGCGCCAGCCAGTGAAACGGAGCCCCGCCGAGGTGCCTCGAGGAGATCCTTCCGGGCCCTGAAACGCACCGCGTCGGCACAGGCGCTGTCGTCACCGCTGGGCGCGATGGTCGTTACGCTGGCATTTCCGTCAAAGAAGAAAGTGCCGAGCGAATGCCAAATCCCCACACCGCTTTGCTGATTGACCGTTGTGGTGGTGCGTCCATCGGCGTGAAGGACCTCGATGGGCACGCTGGTCGAACGGCTGGTGGTGATCGTCCACCAGATCATGGCCTCGTAAAGGCCAGATTCTGGTAGCGTCGCTTGCCACGTGTAGAGTGTGCCATCCTTCGAGAAGAGCGAGCTCGGGCCAAGAGGAAAAGGAGCTTCGGAGGGAATCCATGCCCCAACCGGCGTCGTCCCGGCGTCGCCGTTATCGACGAGGATGCCGCTGGAAGCGCTGCCCGTCAGAAAGACCCAGCAGTTGTTGTCCAGCGCATTGGAGACCACGAGGTCAAGGTCATTGTCGTCATCGAACTTGCCAGTCGCTACCCCGACGGGGGTGTTGCCGGTTGCGAGAAATCGAGGCGAGTCGAAAGCGAAGGGCGTGGCCGTACCAGGGTGAATCGAAAGCACGTTGCTCTTTGCCCAGGTGACCAGGAGGTCCTGTCTGCCATCGCCTGTGAGGTCGCCGAGCGCAAGATATACGGGGTCAAGCAGGGTTTCCCCAATCAGCTCGACCCCAAAGCGTCCTGCGGCCTCGATTGGGCCTTCCGGCGTAGTCTTCAGGACGCTGATGGAGTTCGTGCCGGTGTTGGCGACGATCAAGTCGTCCAGTGAGTCGCCGTCGAGGTCAGAAGCGATCACAAAGCGAGGTCTCTCCTCCACCGCAACCGAGGCTCCTGGCGTGAATCGGCCATTGCCGTCGTTCAGAAGAGGAGTGATGGAGTTCCCCAGGGCATCAGCGGTGAGCAGGTCCGGGCTTCCGTCTCCATTTAGCCTTGCCAGGGTGATCACCTCGGGGCCGGCGCCCACGGCGAGGCTCTGGATTTGGAGGAACGCTCCGTTCCCTCCGCCCAGCAGCACGGACACCGTGTTGCCATCGTAGTTCGCGGTGGCGAGGTCGACCGTACCATCCAGGTTGAGATCGAATGCCACAAGGCAGCGCGGATTGCCGGCCACCGGGGTCAGAATTGGGGCGCCGAAAGCGCCGCTTCCGTCGCCGAGGAGAGCTGCCACGGTGCCGCCAGCGTAGTTGGCAAGCAGCGCGTCGAGGATCTGGTCGCCATTGACGTCGCTCAGGGTGATCCATTCTGGCCGGTCACCTGCAGGAAAATCTTCACCCCGGACTGGCCCGCCTGCCTCGGTTCCAAGGAGGACCGAGATAGAGTCGCCTCCGGGTCCCCCGTCAGCTCCAGTGTTCGCGACGACGTTGTCAAGCCGAGAGTCGCCGTTCAAATCGCCCGTGGCGATGGGCTCGGAGACGCTTCCAAGGCTGAACTTCCGGGGAACCTCGAAGCGCAGAGGCTCGGCCAGGCAGATTGGAGCCAACAGGATGCCACCGATGGCTACAAGCATGGCATACCGAGGCTGGGGGAGGGGCATGATTGGGGAGGCGTCGTGGGTTTGTGACTGTCAGGCAGCTGCTGGGTGAGCCTGGCATGCCCGGAAAGTTGGGGAAGATGTTTACAAGGGCCAAGTCTACCAGCAAGCAGGCAAAAAATATGGCGTCCTGCGCAAAGCGCAGGACGCCAGCCATGGGTCAGGTAAATCCAGGAGTTCTGTGCCGCGGGCAGTTGTCTGCCAAGTCACCTGGGTCCCGCGAGGCTTACTTGGAAGCAGTCGAAACCTTGACTCCATCCTTGAAGTTCTTCTCGAGGTAACCCGCCTTGCAATTATTGCAGCAGAAAACAACCTCTTTCGACTTCACGACCACCTGAGCGGTCTCGGCCTTGCCCGGCTTGCCGCTCAATGGACAGTTGCCCACGGTAACATCACCCGAAATTCCGAGACCCTTCAAGTAGCCCTTTGGGCAATTGCCACAGCAGAAATAAATGGTCTTGCCGTTGACCACCAGCGAATGGTCCTTGCTTGCGGGTTTGCCGCTCAAGGGGCAATTCTTGGGCCCATCGTCCTGAACCGTGAACTTGTTTTTCGCGGCGAACCCCTTCGGGCAGTTGGCGCAGCAGAAGTGGACCATCTCGGCGGTCTTCTCTATGACGGCGGTCTCGGCCTTGCCGGGTTTGCCGCTTGTGGGGCAATTCTCGGCCTTGTCGGCCGAAATGTTGAGGTCCTTCTTGTACTTTTCCACGCAATTTCCACAGCAAAAGCCCACGGTCTTGCCGTTGACGTTGAGGCTTTGGTCCTTGCTGACGGCCTTGCCACTGATGGGGCACTTGGCTTCTTTTTCGTCAGCGCCGACGAGGCACAAGGCAATACCGACAACCGCTGCCAGGGAGAGGAGGCTGATGGACTTCATTCTCGGGTCCTTTCCAAAAAAATTCCCACGTTCGGAGAAACGCGCTGAAGACGCCATACACAGAATCTACGGCATTGTTTATAGCCGTTCAAGAGGGGGTCCGCAAGCCATGCCGCGTGCTAACCGATCCGCAGAAGGAGACGGAACGCGAGGACTGCGGCCCCGCCGAGTGAAACAGCAATGATGTGCCCTCGCTCGCGGCGGCAAGCCCTGAGAAAGGGGTAGGGAGGCACGTCCTCGGGACGTCCACGGTAGCGGAACCGTGGAATCCACCGGTTCGCAACCTTCTTGTAGGCCTCGTAGTCGCCGGGGTGGATCGTCAAGAGGAACAGCTCCTCGCGACGGACGACGGCCTCGTACCACAGCCAGAGTGCCAGAGCAATGAATGGCAGTGCCCAGATGCCCGCCACTAGCAGGGAGAAGCCCCAGACGACGCTCATGTTGGCGATATAGATGGGGTTCCTGGTGAGGGAATAAGGGCCCCATGAAATGATTCGGTTTGCCTTGGGCTTCGAGGTTTTTCGTGCCGAACCCCCGATCTGGAGTATGCACCAGATTCGGAGCATGACGCCTAGCAGAACGAAGGCTCCGCCCAGGCACAATTCCCAGTCACTCACGGGCACACGGAGTTTGGGCACCAGCAACTGGAGCACAGCAAAGACTGACAGCAGGGCCGCGCAAACGACGGGAAGGGCATTGCGGTAGGTAAAAAGAAAGCCTGCTCCCGGGGGCTGAGCGAGAGGATTGGAGGTGACGGCCGTAAAGCGGGTCGGCGTAGGTTCTTGGGTCATGAGATTTGATCAACTGGCTCGGTCACGGTCAATTCGCTGGGCTCGATCCGGAGCGCCCGGCGGCGTAGCCACGCCACGCCGAACATGTCGATGGTCGCGCGGAAGACGCGGTTCCACAGGCCGTACTTGGCCTGGCCCCGGAGTCGGGCCCGATGGCTCACCGGGACTTCCATCACCCGGAACCCTCGCATCATCGCGAGGGCCGGGAAGAAACGATGCATTCCATTGAACACGGGAAGATGCTCGAGCGCTTCTCGCCGGTAGACCTTCATGGAGGAGGCGGAGTCGTTCATGCCGTCCCCAAGGAAAGTCTTCCGGACCGAGTTTGCGACGCGAGTGGAGATTCGCCGCAGGACAGAGTCCTTGCGCTTGCGCCTCCAGCCGCTCGCCACATCGCATTGGCGCCGGCGAACCAGCTCGAAGAGCGCGGGGATGTCGGCCGGGTCGTTCTGGAGGTCGCCGTCCACCGTCGCGATCATGTCGCCTCTTGCCGCCGCGAAACCGGCGATGAGCGCTCCCGACTGGCCCGTGTTGTGTCGCATTTTGATGATCCTCAGCTCGGGCCTCAGCGCTTGCTCGGCCCGGAGGTTCTCCAGGGTGTGGTCCCTGGAGCCGTCGTCGATGGCGATCATTTCAAAGGTCTCTCCGATGGTCCTCAGGACCCGGAAGCATTCCTCGAGAAGGTCGTGGACATTCTCTTCCTCGTTGTAGCAAGGCACAACAAGGCTCAGCCGGGGTCGTGCGCTCATTGCCATGGCGTGGTCTTCAGCCTCTCGCTGGTCACTGACGGGCGGATCGGTGCGGCGTTTGCCTCGGAACCTCGTGCGAACAACTCCCGGGACAGCATCTTCGCTGCCGCAGCCTCGTCCCCCTCCGCGGGTCCTGTTTTTCGCGACTTCCTCAGCACATAGGGTGGACGTACCCGGACCTCCTGAAAGATGCGGCCAATGTATTCCCCAAGGAGCCCGAACGCGACAAACTGCGCACCCACGAAGAAAAAGAGGATCGCAAAGAGGGTGAAGATTCCTTCAACGGCCCAGTCTGTTCCGAGCCAGACCCTGAGGGCGAGTAGGGAGGCGCCCAGGAGGATCCCCAGGAACGAGATCGCTGCGCCGCACAGGAAGAGAAGACGGAGCGGCCAGACCGAGAAGCACGTCATGAGGTCGAGGGCCAGGCTCACGAGCCTGAGAAACGAGTACTTGGACTTCCCGGCCGCGCGGGGTGCATGCGCTACGGGGATCTCGATCGCGCTGGAGGCGTAAATCGTGGCGAGCGCGGGGATGAAGGTCTTGTGCTCCCTGTGATGGGCGATGGCGCGAGCGACGTCGCCCGAGTAACCCCTCAACATGCACCCAAAGTCGCGGATCTCGATCCTTGAGAACTTTCGCATGAGTCGATTCACGACCCAGGAGGCGCCCTTGCGAAAGAGGGGGTCCTGGCGGCCCTTGCGGTAGGTGCCCACGAGATCATGCCCCCTCCGAAACTCCTCGATGAGGCGTGGAATTTCCTCCGGCGGGTTTTGAAGGTCGGCGTCGATGGTGATGATCCAGTCGCCACGGGCTGCATCGAAGCCTGCGAGGATCGCCGCGTGCTGGCCGAAGTTGCGGGCGAGACGCAGGACGCGCAGCTCGGGTCTACTTGACGCCTCCGCCTCGAGCAGCTCCACGGTGCCGTCGGTAGAACCGTCGTCGATGCAGAGCACCTCGAAGGTTTCCTTCAAATCGTGGAGGACGGGGAAGAGCCGCCCGAGAAGCTGGGGGATGCTTCGTTCCTCATTCAGCATGGGGATTACGACGGAGATCCGGGGTGAAGCAAAGGTTATCATCACGCGAGATTGTAATCAACCCGCAAGAAAAGGTGAATCGTGAGAAGAGAATTCCTGCCTTTCACTCGCCCGAGCGTCACGGACGCCGAGCTGAGTGAGGTTGCGGACGCCTTGCGCTCCGGCTGGATTACGTCGGGCCCCCGTGTGGAGGCGTTTCAAAAAGCCTTCGCGGAGTACATTGGTGTGCCCCACGCGCTTGCGGTCACCTCCGCGACCGCGGGGTTCCACATGCTGACCCTCGCCCTCGAGATCGGCCCTGGCGATGAGGTGGTGACGCCGTCCTTCACGTGGCCCTCGGCGGTCAACATGATCGAGGCCGCGGGGGCCACTCCGGTCTTCGCCGACGTCGACCGGCACACCCTTCAGCTCGATCCCGGGAGCGTCCGTGATGTGATGACGCAGCGTACAAGGGCAGTGATTCCCGTTCATTTTGCAGGTCAGCCAGCGGACCTTGACAGTCTGCGCGCGCTTGCCACGGAACGGAATGCCATTCTGATCGAGGACGCTGCCCATGCCGTGGGCACGGAATACCGGGGCCAGATCATCGGCTCCCACGGCAATCCAGCCGTCTTCAGCTTTCATGCCATCAAGAACCTCACAACGGGAGAGGGAGGGATGATCACGACCTCCAGTGCGAGCCTCGCCGAGAGGCTGGTCTCGCTCCGGTTTCACGGGGTCAACACCGACGCCTGGCGACGGTATGCCGGAAGCGCTCGCGCCGGCTATGACCTCTTCGAGCCTGGGTTCAAGTACAACCTGACGGACATTCAGGCGGCGCTCGGGATCGTGCAATTGCGTCGCCTTGAGTCGATGAACAGCCGGCGGACGGAGCTGGCGGCCCTCTACGATCATCTGCTGGCGGAGGTGCCCGAGATCGAGCGCCCCGCTCGTGTGTCCTATCCATCCCGTTCCGCATGGCATCTATATCAGATCCTCGTCGACCGGGATCGGGCGGGCCTGACGCGGGACGACTTTCGCGAGGAGCTCAAGAGGAGGAACCTGGGGACCGGCCTCCATTTCCTTGCGGTCCACGAGCTCACGTACTACAGGGAGAAGTATCCTTCGCCTCCGGGGCGTCTCGAGAATACCGAGTACATCGCCCGCCGCATCGTCTCCTTGCCGCTCTTTCCTGACATGACCGAGGATGACGTCCGGCAGGTGGTCGACGAGATCCGCGACGTCGTGCGGCCCGGGAGGTGAGATGGGGGTTCTGGGCCTGAGAATTGATGTCTGCACCTTCGAGGGTCTCAAGAAGGGGGTGCTGCCGATCGTCGAGGCGCTTCGCCGCCGACGACTTCGCGCGACCTTTTTTCCCACGATTGGCCCTGACCGCTCCGGCCGTGCCGTTCTGCGAATCTTTCGCAAGAAGGGCTTCCTCTCGAAAATGGTCCGCACACGGGCTGTGAGCCTTTACGGCTGGCGCACCCTGCTGTACGGCACCCTGCTGCCTGCGCCACGTATAGGACAGCGGTTGGGCGACGTCCTGCGCCGCACCGCTGGCGAAGGCCACGAGGTGGGCGTGCACGCCTGGGACCATGTCCGGTGGCAAGACAGCATTGATCACCTCCCCGAGAGCGTCCTTCACGACGACTACGCTCAGGCGGTGGAAGCCTTCGAGAAGGTGGTGGGGCGTCCGCCAGAGTCCACGGCAGCCCCGGCCTGGATTACGAGCGAGGCGGCGCTGCTCGAGGCCGAGCGCTTCGGTTTCCGATACGCCAGCGACACGCGGGGCACGGGGCCTTTTCGTCCGATCCTGAGAGGCAAGTCATCGAAGGTCCCACAGGTTCCGATCACACTGCCGACCCTGGACGAGGTGCTGGGGCGCGATGGCGCAACCGCCGAGACCTTCTCATCGCAGGTGTTCAATTCGCTCCGGCCGGACGGCGCCAACGTGCTTTGCGTCCACGCGGAGAGCGAGGGGCGGGCCTACCTGGGGGTCTTCGAGAGCTTCCTCGAGCGGTGCCTGAGCCTCGGCTGGGAAATCGTGCCGCTCGAGGAGCTGCTGAGCCGACAAAAGGGCGAGCTTCTCGGACTGCCGGTCGTCCGCGGCGACGTGCCGGGCCGAGCCGGGCAAGTCTCGATTCAAGGGGCGGCTCTGGACCGACAAAATCCTGGTCAACCTTGACGGGCATGTACGGCGTAGCCGTCCACCGGAAAGCTCCTGCCCTGTGAGCTCCGCTCAACGAGTTTGCTGGCCGTTGATCCCTTCCGTGATGGCCCGGAGGACTCCTTCTCCGAGGGTCAAACGGCCCTTCGTGCCATCCTTCGCAGGCAGCATCTCGTAGGTAATGTAGTCACCAGATCCCCGGAAGGCCTTCAGGAGCTTCTCTTCCCTTGAGCTCTGCCCGGGGAAAATGCCGAGGAGCTTGCTCGGAATGAGGCGAAGCGAGACGGGAGGGCGACGTGTGGCAGCCGTCGCCGTTTTCTCGAGGCTTGTGCGCACGATGGCGAGGCTGTCGGAGCCCAGCGCGAAGAAGGCCGAGTTGCCGCGAACTGTCATGTGGATGGATGTGCCGCCGAACGGCTCTCCCACCGTCGGGGGCACCGTCAACCTGTGGATTGGAACTCCCGAGTGCTGCGCAACGTTCAGCTTGAACTCCCCCGGCTCAAAGGCTGCTGGTGGAAACCTGGCCCAGCCCTGAAATGCCCTCGACAGCTCCTTGCCGCTTGCGACCTTCATCGCCGTCGCCACTTGCGGTTTGCCAGTGGTGGATGTGCTCAGGAGGAAGGCGAAATTTAGCTCCTTGAGCCCCTCGAAGGCCAGGGCAAGGGCGCCGAGGCTGTCGTGCGCGTTTGCGCGGGCATCCACACTTGAGAAGACTGGAGATTTGTCGACCTCTGCCTGTGCCAGCTGGTATCCCTGCCCAAGGGTCTCTCGCAGCAGATTGAGAAACTCCTCCGGCATCGGCACGCTCAAGGAGATGCTCACCGCCGCCTCGTTCGACAGGAGTCCACTGAAGGCCGGGGACAGCTTCGCGAGGGAGTTGTATTCCCTGGCGAGCTGCGTTCCTGCCCTCGCCGTCGTCTCGTGATCGAAGGTGATCAGGCCGTTTCCAGCCTCAAGCGTCACTCCCACGAAGAATTTCTCGCAATCCTCCAGAACACGGCGCAGCTGGTTACCCCTGTAACCGTTGGCGATGTTGTGCCAGTTCTTGAGTGCGGACTCGAGACCCTGGCCTCGAGCCGACCTCATGGTCCCTGCGATACCCATCGACTGGGAGTTTGCCGAATCCAGCCGAGACATCAGCTTTTCCGCGAGCTCGCGCCGGAGCTCGAGGGGAAGCTGGCCCGGGTTGCACTGGAGCGAGATGTCGTGGGATCCCGCGCCGAGCCAGGACGTGCTGGAGGAGCTCTCGACATCGGATTTACGGTTCGAGATCGCGCAGTAACCCCGGGATGTCCTGGCGTAAAGAGGGGTTCCGAAGAACTGTACTGCAAAGATTCTTCCGTCCGAGCCCTGCGCGACCGACTCTGGAATTCCGAGGAGCCCCAGAAAGGCCTTGTGGTCCTTGAGCGGGATCAGGAGCTGGGCCGCGAAGTCGGAGCCCCCTCTGGGGGTCACGCAGAGGCCGAAGGGCTTTGTCGAGTCGATTCCGGGTAGACCCGTCGGGCCTCCGAATCGTGCGAGGAACGTATCCAACGGCGAGCCCTTCTCGCCTCTGGGGGTGCCCGTGACGCGCCTTGCGTCCTTCAAGATCTCATCGAGGCTCTTCACGCTGATGACGGTGAAGGGCGTGTCGGCTGCTGCGCCGCCACCGACGACCGAGAGAGACAACCCAAGTGAAAGCAGTGCTCGAGACAAGAGCATACGACTCCTCCGCATGGCCCCCGCCTGCGCTCGCGTTGGGGAAGAGTCGCACATTTCATCCGGGCAGGCAAGTCGATGGAGTGCAAGCTTCCGATAACCCCTCGGGGCGCGATGAGAGATAGTCCGAATGACCGCCGAGCTTGATCTATACCTCGCGCGCCCACACGTGAGACATCCCGAATGGGCAGAGGAGGACCATCTCAAGTCTGCTGCTCGTTTCTGCTGGTGGGGGCGGACCCTCCCCCACGACGGCTCGCCTCCGAGCGGAGCGAGGGTGGAGCGAGGGTGGAGCGAGGGCGGCGGCAACAACGACACGCGGCCCCTCCGGTCGCACGCTGCGCGTGCGCCTCCGGGCCAGGCTCTCGGGAGCCGCCAGCTCTCGCTGGCGCCGGCTCCCTCCGAGCCG